>NZ_JBFRNC010000080.1:0-1706 GCF_041470825.1 Vibrio sp. 10N.261.55.A10
GTTGCGTTGCCTGTTTTTTCCATCAATGCAGCGAACGCTGGGTTTGCACTTCGACCACCGGTTACACAACCTAAAGCTTCTACCGGATTCTTTATCTTCAATACAAAGTACGAGAAGAAGAATGAAATAATCTGTGGAATGATGGTTACCGCAACACCCAAGAATAGTAGGCTCATACCGTGTTCTTTGATGGTGTCTACCGCTTGAGGGCCAGCCTCAAGACCAACGATACCCACGAATGCTGCTAGACCGAAGTCGCGAATAAAGCTTGCTGCTGATTCTGGGAATTGCGCCACATGTGGGTTACGGCTGCGTAACCAACCAACAATCAGACCTGACACTAGACAGCCTGCACCAGAGCCGATAGTGACTGGAATACCTGCAATTTTGAAGTTGATTAGGCCAATCAAAAGACCCAATACCATACCCATGCCTAGTACAATGAAGTCAGTCATTGTTGCTGAGTTCATTGGCTTACCGATTGTACCTTGAACACGATTAATATCGCTTGGTGAGCCAGTTAATTGAATAACATCATTTTTCTTAACAACAAGGTCAGCGTGAACTGGGATTGATACACCTTCGCGAAGGTAGTCAGTCACATAAACACCACGGTAAGTGCCTTTGTTCGCTTCTGATTTGATTTGACCTAGTGTACGGCCAATCAGTTGTTTGTTGTCTGCGATAAGCTGACGGTTCTCTTCAATGACTTCGTACTCTTCTGGAAGCACAACTTCAGAGCCAACAGAGTCACCTTTCAACTGACCAATGGCTTTACGAGTACCTGTGATAACCAGAACATCGCCTTGTTGAAGCTTAGTAAATTTGTCTGCTTCAATCGCTTTGCCATCACGCTCGATAACTTCGATGCATGCGTCTATTGAATCTTGATTGATTTGGGCTAGTGTCAAACCATTCACTTTGCTCTCTGCTTTGATTTCAAAAGCGCGAGTCTCAAGTTTTGTCATCGCATTGAATTCACCAGCACCAAGCTCTGCATTACCATCTGAGTTCGCTTCTGCCATTTTGATTGCTTCAGCGCGGATATCCCATTTCATTAGTGTTGGGAATACCCATGTCACCATTAGGATTGGACCTAGAGAACCGAAGATGTAAGTTACAGCGTAACCTACAGCAACGTTAGTTTGCATCAGATGTTTGGCTTCTTCAGACACACCACCCAAACGGGCGATCGCATCGCCTGCAGTACCAATGATCGCAGACTGAGTTAAACCACCGGCAGCTAGGCCCGCAGCAGTACCTCTATCTAAGTCAAACAACCACGCAGCGGCAAGTACACACAATAAGCCTGAAACCGTCATAACAACCGCAGACAACAGAATGTTGATGGTTCTAAAGTTAAGTGCTTTAAAGAATTGTGCGCCGCCTTGATAACCCACAGCATAAATAAAGAGCGCAAAGAAAATACTTTTTACGCCGGGATCAATCTGAACACCAAATTGCCCAATAATTACGCCCATTAATAATGTTCCGGCCACACCGCCTAAAACAAATCGGCCGATAGTAATTTTACCAACCATATAACCCAATGAGAGTGTAATAAATAGTGCGACAAATGGTGCCATGTCAAACAGATTAGAAATAATGTCCATGACAAATTTACTCTTGTTACTAAATATAAGGAGTAAATAATCTAACGAATAACTTAATAATGATATTTGTTGGATTATTCAAAATAAATAAAG
>NZ_JBFRNC010000081.1:0-277 GCF_041470825.1 Vibrio sp. 10N.261.55.A10
TTTGCTGCGGTCGTGGCGGAATTGGTAGACGCACCAGATTTAGGTTCTGGCGCCGAGAGGTGTGAGAGTTCAAGTCTCTCCGACCGCACCATTATTTAGAATGTGTTTCTTTCATTAGATGAACATTCATTGTTGGGCTATCGCCAAGCGGTAAGGCACCGGCTTTTGATGCCGGCATTCCCTGGTTCGAATCCAGGTAGCCCAGCCACTATTACAACGTTATATTGAATCACCAATATTCAGTATGACTACAAAGATTTGCTGCGGTCGTGGCGGA
>NZ_JBFRNC010000081.1:1126-1314 GCF_041470825.1 Vibrio sp. 10N.261.55.A10
GTGTTTCTTTCATTAGATGACCATTCATTGTTGGGCTATCGCCAAGCGGTAAGGCACTGGCTTTTGATGCCAGCATTCCCTGGTTCGAATCCAGGTAGCCCAGCCATTACAACGTTACTTAGACAAACCATAAGTCTTCTTAACTATACTCTTCGCTAGAGTAAAAGCTTTGCTGCGGTCGTGGCGGA
>NZ_JBFRNC010000081.1:2064-24592 GCF_041470825.1 Vibrio sp. 10N.261.55.A10
CTCCGACCGCACCATTATTTCTCTTTCATTAGAGAACAAATAGTGAATCTATTAGATTTATTATGGCTACTTAGCTCAGTTGGTTAGAGCACATCACTCATAATGATGGGGTCGCAGGTTCAAATCCCGCAGTAGCCACCACTTATACAACGTCTTATTGAAGCACCAATATTCGATATGACTATAAAGATTTGCTGCGGTCGTGGCGGAATTGGTAGACGCACCAGATTTAGGTTCTGGCGCCGAGAGGTGTGAGAGTTCAAGTCTCTCCGACCGCACCATCATTAAATAGAACCCAGCTTTTTAGCTGGGTTTTGTTTTATCTGGAATATGCAAATCTGCTAGCCAAGTCACCAAGTATTCTCTTCTATAACCTCACTTTTAATACGATTTTATAAGACAATGTCAGCTCCATTTTCTAATTGAGTATGACTAGCCTATGAAACCCCTCCCCTTAACGATCGGTTGCTACACAGATACACCAAGTAAAAGCCAAGGTGTTTATCAAACTCAGTTAGATCTAGAAACAGGAAAACTATTACCTCTAGAGCTGATCATCAAATGTACTAACCCCTCTTTTATTACTGTAACAAAGACTGGGATCTATACTGCATCGGAAGTGGACCAGCAAAAACAGCCCCAGCTCATTCATATACCTAATGTTGATTCACAGCTAACACACAATACAAGCCTCATCTCGGGAGATCACCCTTGTCACGTCGCGATAGATCCACACAATAAGTTTGCTATCACGTCGCAATACTCATCAGGCACATTCGATATTTTTAGCTTAAGTATCAACGGCAGCATCGATAAACGACTCAAAACAATCCAGATGGTTGGTTCCGGGCCAAACAAAGAGAGACAAACTAGCCCACACGCCCATCAATGCCTGTTCTTACAAAACTCACCACAGTTTGTGACTGTCGATCTCGGCACCGATCGCATCAACTTCTATTGCTTTGATGAAGAGCAAGAAGAGTTCCTTGATGAGCCAATGCAGTCTATTAAGGTGCCCGCCGGCAATGGACCTCGCCATTTAATCTTTAACAAAGCTGAAGACAGAGCCTATGTGGTCTGTGAACTCTCTGAAACGTTGCTGACTTTGGAAAAGGTTTTAGGCATTTGGAATGTAGTGGAAGAGATTGATGCATTGCCTAATATGGAGAAGGGAGAAGCCGCAGCTGCGATTAAGCTATCGCCTGATGAGCAATTCCTTTATGTGTCATGTCGACACCAATCAAGAATCAGTAGCTTCAAAATCGACTCTGAGACTCAAAGGCTGACTTTCATTGATAGCTACGACACTGAAGGCAAATTCCCAAGAGACTTCCATATAACGAACGATGGGAAATGGCTTATCGCCGCCAACCAGCACTCCAACAACATCACCTCATTCAAGCGAGATAATGAAGATGGGTCTTTGGTTTATACAGGGTACTCTTTAGAGATCGATGCACCGGTTTGTGTGACGCAACAGCGATAGTAGTCATCTGATACAAAAAAGGAGAGCATTCGCTCTCCTTCTTTTCATAAGCAGTCTTAAACGCTCAATTAGAGACCCAAAGCGTATTTCAATACTTGAGCTTTAATCGGGCCTGAATTTTCAGCTAGTTTTAGAGCAGCATTACGTACAAATTTCAGTGGGCCAATGTCGTTGCTGAATGTCTTGTAGAAGAAATCCATGCCACTTTGCATCATTAGATTGTCGCCTCTTCTTATCACTTCATAGCGTCTTGCTACAGACTGGTTCAATTCACCCTTTTCTTTGGTGACATCCAATAGTACTGAAACATCTTTAAAGCCCAAGTTGACGCCCTGCCCTGCTAAAGGGTTAATCGTGTGCGCTGAATCACCGACTAAAATGCAATTATTCTTCGAGTATGATTGAGCATGACGTCGTGTCAGAGGAAAAGATCCAGAATTCAATACCTTGATATCACCTAGCTCTTTAGGAAAGTTAGCAAGTACTTCATTTCGCAATTTTTCAGGGGTCATCGATGATAATTGCTTAATGCGAGATGGGGAGTCATACCAGACCAACGATCCCTGCCCGACTTCTTGACCGTCAGAGGTTAGAGAACATAATGGCAAAAATGAACGAGGACCACTTGGTAGGAATTGCTGCCAAGTAATATCTTGTTGAGGCTGCTCGGTTTCGACATTGATAAGCATGCAGTGCTGTCGGTAATCCCAAGCGGTAATACCAATCCCAGCTTGCTGACGAACGGCTGAATTCGCGCCATCAGCACCAATCACCCACTTCGCTGACAACTCAGCTCCTGATTGAAGCTTAACGATATTGGTTTCACCAAACTCAATCTCATCCAGCTTTTCTGGGCATAACAGTTCGAGATTGTCGTAGGCATCAAATTGAGACCATAATCCTAGTTGAATGAGCCTATTCTCAACGATATAGCCTAGACGGGGCAGATCCAGTGATGCAGCCTCAAATCGAGTACGACACTCTGGATGCTCCCACGTTTCTAAACGCTTGTAAGAACACACGCGCATCGCTGCGATATTTTGCCACGCACCAAGATCTTCAAGTAAATCGACCGATGCTTGAGAAATCGCAGACACACGAATATCCATCGCTTGTGACTCATCAAAAGCTTGTGGGGCAAAACCTTCGATCACCGCAACACTCAGACCTTGCTTTGCAAAACCGATTGCTGTTGCTGCGCCAACCATGCCGCCACCGACTACTACAATATCGTAACTGTTCATATTTCGTACTTATCAGTTTGATTCTTTGACTGTTTTTGATTGTACTTTTTCATAACTAACTTGTAACCAAAAACCTTATTCGAAAAAAGGGTTATCCCTTATGGCATATGGCGTTAACGATAATAAAAACCACTACATAAGAGATTTGTTCAGACTACTAGTCAGTCGGTTTTGAAACCAGTACAATACGCCGCTTGCCGCTGGAGCCTGTCATAAAATTGAATACCGAATTATGACAAACGGGGCTAGCGGATGAATAATGGGCGATTTGCTCCCTTAAATTAAACTAACGATCGAGCGAACATATAATGAGTAAGAAACTGCTAATTAAAACTTGGGGCTGTCAGATGAATGAATATGATTCATCAAAAATGGCCGACCTGCTTAACGCTGCAAATGGCTATGAGCTAACTGAAGTACCTGAGGAAGCAGACGTACTACTATTGAATACTTGTTCTATCCGCGAAAAAGCGCAAGAAAAAGTATTCCACCAGCTTGGTCGTTGGAAAACGCTTAAAGATAAAAAAGAAGGTGTGGTGATCGGTGTGGGTGGCTGTGTAGCGACTCAAGAAGGTGATCACATTCGTCAACGTGCACCTTACGTAGACGTTATCTTTGGCCCACAAACATTACACCGTTTGCCAGAGATGATTAAATCATCACTGTCTAACGAAAAGCCAGTAATGGACATCTCTTTCCCAGAGATCGAAAAGTTCGATAACCTGCCTGAGCCAAAAGCTGAAGGTGCGACGGCATTCGTTTCTATCATGGAAGGTTGTTCTAAATACTGTACTTACTGCGTTGTACCATACACACGTGGTGAAGAAGTTAGCCGTCCAATGGATGATGTACTGTTCGAAGTGGCTCAACTTGCAGAGCAAGGCGTACGTGAAGTTAACCTACTAGGTCAGAACGTAAACGCATACCGCGGTCCAACACACGAAGGCGATATCTGTTCATTCGCAGAACTGCTTCGTCTTGTTGCTTCTATCGATGGTATCGACCGAATTCGTTTCACAACCAGCCACCCGCTTGAGTTTGGTGACGACATCATTGAAGTTTACAAAGATACTCCTGAACTAGTGAGCTTCCTTCACCTACCAGTACAAAGTGGTAGTGACCGTATTCTTACGATGATGAAGCGTCCACACACGGCTATCGAGTACAAGTCTATTATCCGTAAGCTGCGTAAAGCTCGTCCTGATATTCAAATCAGTTCTGACTTTATCGTTGGTTTCCCTGGTGAGTCTAAACAAGACTTCCAAGATACAATGAAGTTAATTAAAGAAGTTGATTTCGATATGAGCTTCAGCTTTGTTTTCTCTCCTCGTCCGGGTACGCCAGCGGCAGATTACCCATGTGACGTACCAGCACAAGAGAAGAAAGATCGTTTGTACGAACTGCAACAAACGGTAAACACACAAGCTATGCGCTTCTCTCGTCTAATGCTAGGCACAGAGCAACGTATCCTTGTTGAAGGTCCATCAAGAAAGAACCTAATGGAACTTCGCGGCCGTACAGAAAACAGCCGTGTTGTGAACTTCGAAGGTTCTGCAGACCTAATCGGCCAGTTCGTAGATGTGAAGATCACTGAGGTTTACACCAACTCACTACGTGGTGATCTAGTTCGCACAGAAAAAGACATGGGTCTACGCGTTGTTATGACTCCAGCAGAAATGATGGAAAAAACAAAACGTGAAGACGAGCTAGGTGTAGCGACATTTACGCCGTAGGCAATACAACTGTTTGAGCACAAAGCGCAAACACAAAGCTTGAAATTACCTAACTAAGTGACCATCTTAGAAATAGGGATATCACCATCAGAAGCCCGGTCTAAATCGGGCTTTTTGCTCTTTGTTTTATTTAAGAGTGAGTGGCACAAAATGAGAGGCTAATTTGAGCAATAAAATCGTTACCTTAGAGATAAATCTAGAACCAGCAGACAACAAGCGCTTGGCAAGTTTATGCGGACCATTTGACGACAACATCAAGCATCTTGAGCGTCGTCTGGGCGTTGAGATTAATTACCGTAGCAACTTTTTCACCATTGTCGGTAAGCCTCACACTACAGCCGCAGCTTTAGACATCATCAAACACCTCTATGTTGAAACGGCTCCAGTTAAAGGCAACATAATCGATATCGAACCAGAGCAAATACATCTGGCGATCACCGAATCAGGCATTTTGGAGCAACACGTCGAGTCTGAAATTGACTACGGCAAAGAAGTGACCATTAAGACTAAAAAAGGCGTCATCAAACCTCGAACGCCAAACCAAGCACAGTACCTAATGAACATGGTGACTCATGACATCACCTTTGGTATTGGGCCAGCAGGTACAGGTAAAACCTACTTAGCCGTTGCTGCAGCAGTTGATGCACTTGAACGCCAAGAGATTCGTCGCATTCTATTGACGCGCCCTGCTGTTGAAGCCGGTGAGAAGCTTGGTTTCCTACCGGGTGATTTAAGCCAAAAAGTAGACCCATATTTACGTCCACTTTACGATGCGCTGTTTGAGATGCTTGGCTTTGAGCGAGTTGAGAAGCTGATTGAACGTAACGTAATTGAAGTTGCACCACTGGCTTACATGCGTGGTCGTACATTGAATGATGCGTTTATCATTCTTGATGAGAGCCAAAACACCACGGTAGAACAGATGAAGATGTTCTTAACCCGTATCGGTTTTAACTCACGCGCTGTGATCACAGGTGATATTACGCAAATCGATTTACCTCGTGGTGCAAAATCAGGCTTACGCCATGCGACTGAAGTGCTCAATGAAGTCGACGACATTAGCTTTAACTTCTTCATGTCTGAAGACGTCGTTCGTCACCCTGTAGTTGCTCGTATCGTCAACGCATACGAGAAGTGGGAAGCAAAAGACCAGAAAGAGCGCAAAGAGTTTGAAAAGCGTAAACGTGAAGAGCGTGAAGCCAAACTTCTTGAGGCTCAGCAGGTAGTTACGACACAATTAGCAACACAAAATAGCTCTGTAATTGCAGAACAAGGTGATAAATAGATGTCTATTGAACTAGACCTGCAATTAGCGGTCGAAAATGAGCAAGGTCTTCCAACTGAGCAAGATATTCAGCTTTGGTTGGACAAGACAATTCCTCAGTTTCAAGAGAACGCTGAGTTGACGGTTCGTATCGTTGATACACAAGAAAGCCACCAGCTCAATCATGAATATCGTGGCAAAGATAAGCCAACTAACGTGTTGTCTTTTCCATTCGAGGCTCCTCCAGGGATCGAGTTAGATCTACTGGGCGACCTCATTATCTGCCGCCAAGTTGTCGAAAAAGAAGCAGAAGAGCAAAGTAAGCCTCTGCTAGCACACTGGGCTCATATGGTTGTACATGGCAGTCTGCATCTGCTAGGTTATGATCATATCGAAGATGATGAAGCTGAAGAGATGGAGTCACTCGAGACAGAAATCATGCAATCTATGGGGTTTGAAGACCCTTACATTCTAGAAAAGTAAATTGATTCTAGTAAAGTAGGTTGCAGAGAAACAATAACTCATCGAACCTGTGATTTTCACAGGAATCTGAGTTGTAACGTGTGCTATCACACTTCTGATAGCGTTATTTTTTGAGAAATCATGAACGAAGGTAACCCCCCCACTTCTGAGGGAAGTAAAAAATCTGAAGGTCCGAGTAGAAAGTCCTTCTTTGAACGCCTAGGCCAACTATTTCAAGGTGAAGTAAAAGATCGCCAAGAGCTCGTAGATGTAATCCGCGACTCAGAAATTAATGACCTAATTGACCACGACACACGCGACATGCTCGAGGGTGTTATGGAAATTTCAGAGATGCGAGTACGCGATATCATGCTGCCTCGCTCTCAAATGGTTACAGTTGAACGCACAGATGATCTAGATACATTGATTGCGCTCATTACTGATGCTCAACACTCTCGCTACCCAGTGATCAGTGAAGATAAAGACCATGTTGAAGGCATTCTATTAGCGAAGGACCTACTTAAGTATTTGGGTTCAGAAAGTGCTCCATTTGATATCGAACAAGTGATTCGCCCTGTCGTGGTTGTTCCTGAAAGTAAGCGAGTTGATCGCCTGCTTAAGGAGTTCCAAGAAGAGCGTTACCACATGTCTATCGTTGTCGATGAGTTTGGTGGAGTTTCTGGCCTGGTAACCATTGAAGATATCCTCGAAGAAATCGTTGGTGAAATTGAAGACGAGTTCGACGATGAAGAAGAGCTAGATATTCGTAAGCTGAGTAAGCATACCTTCTCTGTAAAAGCTTTAACCACTATTGAAGAGTTCAACGATACGTTTAACACTGCCTTTAGTGACGACGAAGTGGATACGGTAGGCGGCATGGTTATGACAGCACTCGGCCACCTGCCGGTTCGTGGCGAAATTGTAGAAATCGAAAACTACCATTTCAAAATAACATCAGCAGATAACCGTCGTGTGATTCAGCTACAGGTAACCATTCCTGACGAACAGCCTCTTCCGACTATCGAAGAATAACAACTTCTCTCTAAAGAGATGACAGAAATTAGATGACTAATACCTTTATTCATCGCCTATTACGGCCGCTTGCGGCCGTTTTTGTTGGCGCTATAACCACCCTTTCATTCGCTCCATACTCTATATGGCCTCTTGCTATTCTCAGCCCAGCTTTGTTGCTGTTACTGATCCACAACCGCTCTCCTAAAAGTGCGCTTTGGATTGGCTACGCATGGGGTTTAGGTCAATTCACCACAGGTATCAGCTGGGTATACGTCAGCATTGATGGTTTTGGCGGCATGCCACTGGCAGCCAACCTATTTTTGATGGCATTGCTTGTTGGCTACCTAGCCGTTTATTCAGGGCTATTTACCTGGGGTTTGAATAAATTCTTCCCTGCCAATAACCTAAGCCGCTTTTTCCTTGCAGCTCCTGCATTATGGCTAGTCTGTGATTGGCTGCGTGGCTGGGTAATGACGGGCTTCCCTTGGCTTTGGTTAGGCTACAGCCAAATCGATTCGCCATTGGGTTCATTTGCACCGATTGGCGGCGTAGAGCTAGTAACTTTAGCGATCATTGTTTCAGCCTCTGCATTCACTTATGCGATTGTTAACCGGGCTTGGAGCATCGCTATCATTCCCGCTGTCGTATTTAGCGCAGGCTTTGGTATTCGCAACATCGACTGGGTCACGCCGAACCCTGAAAAAACCACGTCAGTCGTCTTGATACAAGGCAACGTCGATCAAGACAGTAAATGGCTACCGAGTCATCGCTGGCCAACCATGATGAAGTACACCGACCTAAGCAGAGAAAACTGGGGAGCGGATATCATAATCTGGCCTGAAGCGGCTATTCCAGCATTCGAAGTTGAGATCCCATCTTTCCTACGTAACTTGGATAGCGCAGCGAAGATGAACAACAGTTCGATCATTACCGGTGTGCTGAATCAGTCTGAAGATAAGAAATACTACAACAGTGTTCTTTCTATCGGCGTGAATCCATATGGTGAGTACAGCTACGATCCAGACGAACGCTACCATAAACACCACCTGTTACCATTTGGTGAGTTTGTGCCGTTTGAAGATATCTTGCGCCCATTAGCACCTTTCTTTAATTTGCCAATGTCATCATTTAGCCGTGGCGACTTTGTTCAACCCAACATCGTGGCAAATGGTCGTCACTTAGCGCCTGCGTTGTGTTACGAGATCATCTTTAATGATCAAGTTAGACAGAACGTAACCGACGAGACTGACTTTATTTTAACGCTCTCTAACGATGCGTGGTTTGGTCGTTCGATTGGCCCTCTGCAACATATGGAAATCGCACAGATGCGTGCTCTGGAGCTTGGTAAGCCAGTTATTCGCTCGACCAACAATGGTGTGACGGCAGTTACCGATTACAAAGGCAACATCCTCAAACAAGTACCTCAGTTTGAAACGGCAGTGTTAAAAGCTGAACTCATTTCAACGGATGGTCAAACGCCTTATCACACAGTAGGTACTTGGCCACTGTATATCTGGGCGATGCTCAGCTTGGTGATTGGTTGGGTAATTAGAAAGCCAAAAAGCTAGATTCGACGAAAAGTGATTTGAGGGTTGACTGATCGGGTCAACCCTTTTTCATTTCTGTGGTTTTGCGTTGATACGCTATGGTTCAGAAGCTTACGGTTTAAGGGCTTTACGACTAAACCCTTTAGAACCACATTTAATGCATGGAATGATATTGGTTGGGTGGTTATATTCGGTTTGGTGACCACACTCGTCACATACTAAGGTTCCCAAGCCAATGACTTCACCCGCTTGATACAAGCCTTGGTGTTCTAAGTCTTGGAACAGTTCAACCCATTCCACCTTAGTACGATCAGTAATATCCAACAGCCCTTGCCAAATAGAGTCCGCAATCATCAAATAGAATGGACCGCTTTTACTCTCTTCATAGCTTTCGGAAAACTCTTTTAAGTCCGACTTCACGTAGGCAGAGATCAATGAAAGCTCATCTTTAGTCATATCATTAGCTGCTTTCGCAAACTTGCCCGACGTTTCGATTTTGTTGTTGAGCTCTTCAGGGCTATGCTTCAGCGTTTCAATCACCTCTTCGACGACTTCTTCATAGAGCGCTTTTTTCTTCGGCATAACAACCTCCTTAAGATAACCAACCTTTTAGTGAGCAAACGGATGCGCTGCAATGCACTCCCGCTTACAAACAAATGCAATTCATACTCTTAAGTATAGTTGCCCTGCGAAATTCAGTGAAAATTACACAATCTACTAAGCGGCAACTGCAAGTATGAAGGGTATAACTATTGTTGTACTCAGCTCCTTTAGGTATTCTATGACGATCTGTAAGATTCTGTTCTAACCGAACTCACAAATTCCAAGATAACCGGATACCATCGATGCAAGAACAATATAACCCGCAAGAGATTGAACAAAAGGTTCAACAACACTGGGATAACAGCGAGACTTTCGTTGTAAGTGAAGACCCAAACAAAGAAAAATTCTACTGTCTTTCTATGTTCCCTTACCCAAGTGGCCGACTGCACATGGGTCACGTGCGTAACTACACCATCGGTGATGTGGTATCTCGTTTCCAACGTCTACAAGGCAAAAACGTAATGCAGCCAATTGGTTGGGATGCATTCGGCCTACCTGCAGAAAACGCCGCTGTTAAAAACAATACAGCACCTGCACCATGGACTTACGAAAACATTGAGTACATGAAGAACCAGCTTAAGCTTCTAGGCTTTGGTTACGACTGGAACCGTGAATTCGCAACGTGTACTCCAGAGTACTACCGTTGGGAACAAGAGTTCTTCACTAAGCTTTACGAAAAAGGCCTGGTTTACAAGAAGACATCTTCAGTGAACTGGTGTCCAAACGACCAAACAGTACTGGCAAATGAGCAAGTAGAAGACGGTTGTTGCTGGCGTTGTGACACTCCAGTAGAGCAAAAGAAAATTCCACAGTGGTTTATTAAAATCACTGAGTACGCTCAAGAGCTACTAGACGATCTAGACAACCTTGAAGGTTGGCCTGAAATGGTTAAGACCATGCAGCGCAACTGGATCGGCCGCTCTGAAGGTGTTGAGCTATCTTTCGCTGTTAACGGCGAAGAAGCACCATTAGAAGTGTACACAACACGTCCAGATACACTAATGGGTGTTTCTTACGTTGGTATCGCTGCAGGTCACCCTCTTGCAGAGAAAGCATCGAAGAACAACCCAGAGCTTGCTGCATTCGTTGAAGAGTGTCGTAACACTAAAGTTGCTGAAGCTGAACTCGCAACGATGGAAAAGAAAGGTATGGATACTGGCCTAACGGCTATCCACCCTCTTAACGGTCGTGTTGTTCCTGTATACGTAGCAAACTTCGTACTTATGGATTACGGCACAGGTGCGGTAATGGCGGTTCCTGCTCACGATCAACGTGACTACGAGTTCGCAACTAAGTACGGCATCGATATCATCCCAGTAATCAAACCTGAAGATGGTTCTGAACTAGACGTGTCTGAAGCGGCTTACACTGAAAAAGGTGTACTGTTTGATTCTGGTGAATTCGATGGTCTTGCGTTCCAAGAAGCATTCGATGCAATTGCTGCGAAGCTTGAAGCTGAAGGCAAAGGTAAGAAGACAGTAAACTTCCGTCTACGTGACTGGGGTGTATCTCGTCAACGTTACTGGGGCGCTCCAATCCCAATGGTAACCACTGAAGACGGTGAAGTTCACCCAGTACCAGCAGACCAACTGCCAGTCATTCTTCCTGAAGATGTAGTAATGGATGGCGTAACGAGCCCAATCAAGGCTGACAAGTCTTGGGCTGAAACAACATTCAACGGCGAACCCGCTCTACGTGAGACTGACACGTTCGATACGTTTATGGAGTCTTCTTGGTACTACGCACGTTACTGTTCACCGCAAGCAGACGACATTCTAGATCCAGAGAAAGCAAACTACTGGCTACCAGTTGACCAATACGTTGGTGGTATCGAGCACGCTTGTATGCACCTGCTTTACTCTCGTTTCTTCCATAAGCTTCTACGTGATGCTGGCTACGTGACGTCTGATGAACCGTTCAAGCAACTACTATGTCAAGGCATGGTTCTGGCTGACGCGTTCTATCACGAAAACGAAAAAGGCACCAAAGAGTGGATTGCACCGACTGACGTAACGGTTGAACGTGACGGTAAAGGTCGCATCGAAAAAGCAGTCGACGATCAAGGTCGTGAAGTTGAACACTCAGGCATGATCAAAATGTCTAAGTCTAAGAACAACGGTATCGACCCACAAGAGATGGTAGACAAGTACGGCGCTGATACAGTACGTCTATTCATGATGTTTGCATCACCTGCAGACATGACGCTTGAGTGGCAAGAGTCTGGCGTTGAAGGGGCTAACCGCTTCCTTAAACGTGTTTGGAAATTGGTTCACGCTCACTCTTCTAAGGGTGCTGCTGAATCTGTTGATGCTTCTGCGCTATCTGGCGACCAAAAAGCACTTCGTCGTGATATCCATAAAACTATCGCGAAAGTAACGGACGATATTGGCCGTCGCCAAACGTTCAACACGGCAATCGCTGCAATCATGGAACTGATGAACAAGCTGGCGAAAGCACCTCAAGAATCTGCACAAGACCGTGCAATCCTTGACGAAGCGCTAAAAGCGGTAGTACGCATGCTTTACCCAATGACTCCACACATCTCTTACGAAATGTGGATTGCACTGGGTGAATCAAACGTAGACTCAGCAACATGGCCAACTTTCGATGAGAAAGCGCTAGTTGAAGACGAGAAAACTATCGTTGTTATGATCAACGGTAAGCTACGTGCGAAACTAACCGTTGCTGCTGATGCAACAGAAGAGCAAGTTCGTGAGCTTGGTCTAAACGATGAGAACGCTAAGAAGTTCCTAGATGGCTTAACTATCCGTAAAGTTATCTTCGTACCAGGTAAGCTTCTAAACATCGTTGCTAACTAATTTCGTTAGCACAATGCAATTGCTAAAGAATTAACGAACTTAATTCATCAAAAGCAGTCTGTAGACAGGGTAGCTAATTGCCCTGTCTACTTATTTAAGCGCTTTAGACTTGAGCCTAACCACTCAAACGAACTAAAGCCTTTAAATAAGTATTCTACCTTCATGAGAGCCATCAAATAATGCGCCTGATTTCACTATCTTCATTGAAAGTTACTGTTGTTGTTTTAACCGTCAGCCTATTAAGTGCGTGTGGTTTCCACCTACGTGGTGATTACTCCGTACCAGAAGAACTCAACAAGATCTCCGTAACCAGTTACGACCAATACAGTACGTTTACACGTATGATGAAAGGTCAACTGCGTATGAATGATGTAGAAATTGTGCCACCGGCTGAGAATACACCTAACCTGCATATTATTAGTGAGAGCGTAGGTGAGCGAACTCTGTCTCTATACCAAAACACTCGTGCAGCAGAGAAAGAACTGACATTCCGAGCAAGATATCGAGTTACTGTCCCGGATCTAGGCTCAAAGACATTCTCAACCAGCGTTACCCGTAGTTATCTAGATAACCCGCTAACTGCACTTGCGAAGTCGGTTGAGCGAGACATGATCGAAGATGAGATGCGTAAGTTGGCAACAAGCCAAATCCTTCGTCAGATGGCTCGACTAAAAGCGAACATTGCAGCTGATAGCATGGATCTAGATGCACTAGAACACGTTCAAGTGAAAGAGCTTGAAAAGCAATACAACATCAAGAATGTTGAAATTGACGACGTTGAGATCGTACCAGCTTCAGAAGAACAACCAACACTTAGCGATTCGGCTGAGTAATAGGTTTATTTGATGCGTATTTTTGCTGACCGCTTATCAGAGCAACTTATTAAACAGTTGAGTAATGTTTACCTAATTTTTGGTAACGAACCGCTACTGTTGCAAGAGAGCCGAGAAGCGATTCAAAAGGCTGCAAAACAGCAAGGCTTTGAAGAACGTCACCGCTTTGCGATTGATAGCAGTCTCGACTGGAATCAAGTCTACGACTGCACTCAAGCACTGAGCCTATTCTCTAGCCGTCAGGTCATCGAGCTTGAGCTGCCAGAGTCAGGCGTCAATGCCGCAATAGCGAAAGAGCTACTCGCAATCTCCGAGCATATCCACAGTGATATCTTGTTAATCTTGGTGGGCACTAAGCTCACCAAAGCTCAAGAAAGCGCTAAGTGGTTTAAGGCTCTTTCGAATCAGGGTCACTGGGTCAGTTGCCTAACGCCAGATGTCAGTCGGTTACCTCAGTTTGTCCAAGCGCGTTGCCGTCAAATCGGTTTAACGCCAGACCCTGAAGCGATTCAAATGCTGGCGCAATGGCATGAGGGTAATCTATTTGCTCTCACCCAAAGCCTAGAAAAACTGGCTCTCCAATACCCAGATGGAAAACTCACGTTAGTACGCTTAGAAGAATCGCTGAGTCGACACAACCATTTTACTCCATTCCATTGGAGTGATGCGTTATTGGCAGGCAAAGGTAACCGAGCACAACGAATCCTGCGTCAGCTAGAAGCTGAAGGTGTCGAACCCGTCATTTTATTACGTAGCATACAACGAGAGCTTGCTCTGCTATTACAAATGCAGCAACAAATGAAACAGATGCCGATTGGTCAGGTCTTCGAAAAACACCGTATCTGGCAATCTAAAAAGCCTCTTTATAACGCCGCGCTAACAAGAGTTTCGATTTCTCAATTACACTCTTTGTTCGCGTTGCTCACTCAAGCTGAATTGATGACAAAAACTCAATATGAGCAGTCGCCTTGGCCACTAATTCATCAGTTAAGCGTAGAGTTTTGTATCCCTTCAGCTTCAATACCATTCCACGCATAAAAGCGTGTTATATTCTAGGGTCAACAAGCCCTAAACAAAGCTAAATTCAGATTAAAGGAACACCCAGTGTTACGTGAAGAACTAAAAGATTTTCTTGCAGACAAAGCCGACGACATGAAAGCAGAATCGATTGTAACTATCGATGTAGAAGGCAAATCAAGCGTTACTGATTACATGATTGTTTGTACTGGCACCTCTAAACGCCATGTTGCCTCTATTGCACAGCATGTTGCTGATGAAGTGCGTAAAGCGGGTATGCAACCTCTAGGTATGGACGGCCAGCAAGAAGGTGAATGGGTTGTTCTAGATATGGGCACAAGCATGCTTCACGTTATGCAAGAAGAGCATCGTGAGCTGTACCAACTAGAAAAACTTTGGGGCTAAGCTTTGAAGATCCAGTTAATCGCAGTTGGCACAAAAATGCCAAAGTGGGTTGAAGAAGGGTTTCAAGAATACAAACGCCGCTTCCCTCACGATATGCCATTAGAGCTCATTGAAATTACTGCAGGAAAGCGCGGTAAAAATGCAGATATTGCACGCATTCTTCAAAAAGAAGGTGAAGCGATGCTGGCTGCAGTTCCAAAAGGCAACCGTATTGTCACGCTCGATATCCCAGGTAGAAAGTGGGATACACCTCAACTTGCTGAGCAATTAGAAAGTTGGAAGCTGGATGGACGTGACGTATCTATCCTAATTGGCGGGCCTGAAGGATTAGCACCTGCATGTAAAGCGGCCGCAGACCAAAGTTGGTCTCTGTCTGCGCTTACTCTCCCTCACCCATTAGTACGCGTTATCATGGCTGAAAGCTTGTATCGAGCTTGGAGCATCACTGCTAACCACCCTTATCATCGAGAATAAGCGTTAATGTTACGTAAACGTAGCCAAATCCGCGATTACAAAGCAGAAGCACGACTATTTACTAGCCGTGCTTTTGTTGCGTTTGCGGGGATCATAGTCATGATGTCGATGTTGGTTGTTAACCTGTACAACATTCAGGTCAATCAATACCAAGACTATAAAACTCGTTCTAACGACAACCGTATCAAGGTCGTTCCGATCGCCCCTAACCGTGGTTTGATTTACGATCGCAACGGTATACTTCTTGCCGAAAACCGTCCTGTTTTCAATCTAGAAATCATACCCGAAAAAATTAAAGATATGGATGACACGCTTGCTCGTCTGCAAGCATTAATTGAGATCCCGCCAGAGCGTATCGAGCGCTTTAATCGTGATCGTCGTAATTCACGACGCTTTAAATCAGTACCTATTCTTAATCAACTGTCTGAAGAACAAGTTGCCGTCTTCTCTGTAAACCAACACAAATTCCCAGGTGTTGAAGTTACGGGAACTTTGAAGCGTTTCTACCCTTACGGTGATGTGCTCACTCACGTAATAGGCTATGTATCGCGCATCAATGACCGTGATATGCAGCGCTTGATGCGAGAAGAAAAAGACGCCAATTACCAAGCTACACGTGATATCGGTAAGTTGGGTATTGAGCGTTATTACGAAGATATGTTGCACGGTACAGCTGGCTACCAAGAAGTCGAAGTTAACAGTCGTGGACGAGTGATTCGTACCCTCAAATTTGTCCCTTCGGTTCCAGGCAAAGATATCGTACTTAACTTAGATATCAAGCTACAGCTATACGTACATAAGTTACTTGATGGCCGCCGTGGTTCAGCTATCGTTCTCGATCCGAAAGACAATGGCGTGTTAGCCATGGTATCGAGCCCAAGCTACGACCCAAACGCATTCGTGCATGGTATCTCGTCTAAAGGCTATAACGCGCTACTTCAAGACAAAAACCGCCCTTTGGTTAACCGTGCCACGCTAGGGATTTACCCACCAGCATCGACGATCAAACCCTTCATTGCTGTTGCTGCTCTGCAAGAAGGTGTTATTACACCAAACACTACGCGCAATGACCCAGGCTATTGGAAGATACCAAACTCAAAAACGAGACCATTCCGTGACTGGTTGCGTTGGGGACACGGTGTCGTGGATATAGAAAAAGCGATTGAAGAGTCGGTGGATACCTTCTTTTACCAAATTGCTTATGATCTCGGCATTGATCGCATATCCAAATGGATGATGATGTTCGGCTTTGGTGATTATACTGGCATCGATATTTATGAAGAAAGCAAAGCCAATATGCCAACTCGTGATTGGAAGATGGCAAGACACCGTGTGCCTTGGTACCAAGGTGACACCATCCCAGTTGGTATTGGCCAAGGCTACTGGACTGCAACACCCATGCAGATTGCAAAAGCCACATCAGTTTTGGTCAATGAAGGTGAAGTAACCGCACCTCACCTACTTCGTTCAACCATTGATAACGGTCGTCCATTCGATGAACAAATCATGTCGGACATTGAAACTTACCCACCGCTAACCGGGGTTAAGAAGAAGTATTGGGATATCGCTCAGGAAGGTATGAGGCTGGCTAACCACGGTAAGAAAGGTACGGCAAGACGTTCATTCCAGAAGATGTCTTACCAAACCGCTGGTAAATCGGGTACCGCACAGGTATTCGGCTTAAAAGAAGATGAAGAGTACAACGCGGATGAAATCGCAGAGCACTTACGCGATCACGCCCTCTTTACGGGTTACGCGCCTTTTGAAGATCCTGAAGCCGTCGTGACTATCGTTCTAGAGAACGCAGGTGGCGGTTCTTCTAACGGCGGCCCAGTAGTAAGAAGGATTTTAGACCATATTATCCTTGCAGAAGATTATCAAAGTGAGCCAATTAAATAATGAAACTTGATCCTTCAACTGGACGAAATAGAGCCCTATTCGAAAGGCTGCATATCGACCTGCCGCTTTTGCTTGGCATTCTGGTTTTAATGGGCTTTGCCCTGCTGATCATGTACAGCGCAAGCGGACAAAGCCTTGCGATGATGGACCGCCAGGCGATGCGCATGGCTCTGTCTTTAGGTGTGATGATCTTCCTAGCGCAAATCTCACCTCGTACTTATGAAACCTTGGCACCACTGCTATTTGTAGGTGGTGTCATCTTGCTATTGGGCGTGTTGTTCTTTGGTGAAGCCTCTAAAGGCGCCCAGCGTTGGTTAAACTTCGGCTTTGTTCGATTCCAACCGTCAGAGCTATTAAAGCTCGCGGTGCCTTTGATGCTGGCACGATTTATCGGTAAGCGCTCACTTCCACCAACATTCCAAACATTAGCGATCTCGCTAGTGATGGTGTTTGTACCGACGATTCTAATCGCAAAGCAGCCTGACCTAGGTACATCTATCCTTATCGCCGCATCTGGTATCTTCGTGATATTCCTGGCTGGTATCAGTTGGAAAATCATTGCTAGCGCGGCAATCGCATTAGGGGCATTTATCCCAATCCTATGGTTCTTCTTGATGCGTGAATATCAAAAAGTGCGTGTTAGAACCCTCTTTGATCCTGAATCAGATCCATTAGGTGCGGGTTACCACATCATTCAAAGTAAGATTGCGATAGGCTCTGGTGGTATTTCAGGAAAAGGTTGGCTGCAAGGCACTCAATCTCAACTAGAGTTTATTCCAGAGCGTCATACCGACTTCATTTTTGCGGTCATTGCCGAAGAGTGGGGCATGATTGGTATATTGTTCTTGCTTGCTATCTACTTGTTCATTATTGGACGTGGCTTAGTGCTTGCGAGCCAAGCTCAAACCGCATTCGGTCGAATGATGGGCGGCAGTATTGTACTGAGCTTCTTCGTTTATATTTTTGTAAACATTGGCATGGTAAGTGGCATTCTACCTGTGGTTGGTGTTCCTCTTCCTCTAGTCAGTTATGGCGGTACTTCAATGGTTACCCTCATGGCTGGTTTTGGTATTTTAATGTCGATACATACACACAGAAAAGCATTCTCAAAGGCGACCTAATCGATGTCTATTACAACGTTTCAAAACAAAGCATCCTTGGTTGAAGAGCTGCCAATCAAAAAAATAGTCTCTATCTTGGGGCTAGCGATTTTAATCAATGGTTGTTCTTCAAAGCAGCCAACAGGGCGCTACGATATTGATTCAGATATTGCACCAGACGCACCGATCTCAGTAGAGCATCTCGAGGATGCTCACCCTCAGTATGAACCTTATAGTTTAGGTGGTAATACGGATTACACTTTGCGTGGCGAAGACTACAAGATCGTAAAGAAAACCGAAGGTTTTACTGAGAAAGGCAAAGCCTCTTGGTACGGTAAGAAGTTTCATGGTCACTTAACGTCTAATGGCGAGATCTACGACATGTATTCGATGTCTGCGGCGCACAAAACATTGCCAATTCCAAGCTATGTAAAAGTGACGAATACCGACAATAACAAAACGACGATTGTTCGTATCAATGACCGCGGCCCATTCCATGAAGGCCGAATCATTGACCTTAGTTATGCGGCAGCTTACAAGCTCGATGTGTTAAGAACCGGCACGGCAAATGTTGAGATTGAAGTCATTACTGTAGCTATGCCAACCGACGCAAATAAAAAGGCTGCTTTACCGCAATTTATTATTCAAGTCGCGACATCTCCGCATGAAGATAGAACAGAGAAGTTAGCAAAAGATCTAGCCGAAAAGCTAGAAGTAGCAACGTTCTTGCAGCCAAATGATGACAACTACCGTCTGATGATTGGGCCATTTCATGACTATGCTCTGACTCAAGAGAAATTAGAACAAGTTAAGCTGATGGGTCACCCGTCAGCTTATATAAAAAAACACACCCTAACTCGCTAATTAATCTAACAGTTACTTCTGGTAATCAGCGCTCTGGTGTGACAGAGTGATTCTGTTAATATATGAATAGTTCACCAAATAATTGCATTCAAAATGATTAAATCTAATAAACTTGTTAAATCGATTTTTGCTACTTCTGTTGCTCTTTCTGCAACGATAGCTACATCGTCATTCGCCGCTCCTATTGTTGTTCCTGATGCACCTCAAATCGCCGCTAAAGGTTTTGTTCTGATGGATTACCATTCAGGCAAAGTACTAGCAGAGAAAGAGATGAATACTCAGCTTTCTCCAGCAAGTTTAACCAAGATGATGACGAGCTACGTGATCGGCCAAGAGCTCGACCGTGGCAACATCAACCTAAACGACGATGTTGTAATCAGTGAAAATGCTTGGGCTAAAAACTTCCCAGATTCATCTAAGATGTTCGTTGAAGTGGGCACTACGGTTAAAGTTGAAGAATTAAACCGCGGTATCATCATTCAATCAGGTAACGACGCATGTGTTGCTATGGCTGAACACATCGCTGGCTCTGAAGATGCATTCGTTGACCTAATGAACGCTTGGGCAAGCTCTATCGGCATGAAAGACACGCACTTTGCTAACGTGCACGGTCTAGACAACCCGAACCTATACTCAACGCCTTACGATATGGCGCTACTTGGTCAGGCGCTGATTCGCGACGTACCAGACGAGTACCGTATCTACTCAGAGAAGAAATTCACATACAACGGCATCACCCAATACAACCGTAACGGTCTGTTATGGGATAAGAGCATGAACGTTGATGGCATCAAAACGGGCCACACAAGCAATGCAGGTTACAGCCTAGTAAGCTCAGCGACAGAAGGCAAAATGCGCCTAGTGGCTGTAGTTATGGGCACCAAGAATGCGAATGCTCGTAAAACAGAAAGCAAAAAACTGCTTAGCTACGGCTTCCGCTTCTTTGAAACAGTGGCACCACACACAGCCGGTGAAACCTTCGTAGAAGAGAAGATCTGGATGGGTAGCAAGGACACAGTTGCACTGGGTGTCGACGAAGATACTTTCGTAACGCTACCTCGTGGTCAAGCTAAGAACCTGAAGGCAAGCTTCGTTCTTGAGAAAGAGCTAGAAGCGCCAATCAGCAAAGGCGATGTAGTTGGTAAACTATTCTACCAAGTAGACGGTGAAGACGTTGCTGAATACCCACTACTAGCACTTGAAGATGTAGACCAAGGCAGCCTATTCAGCCGTCTATGGGACTACCTAGTTCTTCTGTTCAAGGGTTTATTCTAAACAAGCAAAAGGTTTGTTCTAGGTAAAACCCAAGCTTGTTGTATAGCTAACCTAATGAGTAAGTTCATGATTTACTCATTAGCGAACCAAAAGCCGCCATGTGCGGCTTTTGTTGATCTTGAGTTCGGTGATATTTACACGTAATATTCCGCCTTATTACTCGTGTCTGTTGACCGAACACGCTTTTTATCGACATTTCGCCAATTTGCGAGAGTCTAGCCTTTTGGAGCTAATCATGAACATCAATTCTGATGCAAAACTAAAAGACCTCTTAGAGTTCCCTTGTTCATTCACTTACAAAGTAATGGGCCACGCTAAGCCAGAACTGACTGAGCTAGTACTAGAAGTGATCCAGCGTCATGCTCCTGGTGACTACAGCCCAACGCTAAAACCGAGTGCGAAAGGCAACTACCACTCTGTTTCTATCAATATTACTGCGACTTCAATTGAACAAGTAGAAAC
This sequence comes from Vibrio sp. 10N.261.55.A10, assembly GCF_041470825.1. NCBI lineage: Bacteria > Pseudomonadati > Pseudomonadota > Gammaproteobacteria > Vibrionales > Vibrionaceae > Vibrio > Vibrio sp. 10N.261.55.A10. Next base: position 22,566 of record NZ_JBFRNC010000081.1, read on the forward strand.
TCTTTATAAAGAACTGGGCGAGATCGAAATCGTTCGTATGGTTCTGTAATCTCCGATTACACATGAAAAACAGCGGCTTATTGCCGCTGTTTTTGTTTAAAGCACCCTATCTAGCTCAAATTCATTCAACTTAATTTTCAATAAATACAAAGAAAGTTGAAAAACCTTGCAGTCCGTCTGTAGTTAGAATCATGTTTCGCGTTTATAATGCGTTCACTTTATTAATCCTTGAGGGAGTGCAGCTTTGCAAAATAAGCTAATCGTAAAAAAATTAGGCCGTCAGGATTACGAACCTGTATGGAAAGCCATGCATAAGTTCACAGACGAACGCACGGAAGAAGACGTAGACCAAGTTTGGTTGGTTGAACACAACCCTGTCTTCACTCAAGGACAAGCAGGCAAAGCTGAGCATGTATTAAATGCTGGTGATATCCCTGTAATACAAAGCGATCGCGGTGGCCAAGTGACTTATCACGGCCCAGGCCAATTAGTGGCTTACTTTCTGATTAACATCCGCCGCAAGAAATTCGGAGTACGTGATTTGGTTACTCATATCGAGAACCTCGTAATCAATACTCTGAAAGCTTACAATATAGATTCAGCTGCCCGACCTGACGCTCCTGGTGTTTATGTCGATGGCAAGAAAATCTGTTCACTTGGATTACGTATTCGACGTGGCTGCTCGTTCCACGGGTTAGCACTCAACGTCGATATGGACCTGTCTCCATTCCTACGTATTAACCCATGTGGTTACCAAGGTATGGAAATGGCGCAGGTAAGCCAACTCGGCGGACCAAGTGAACTAGAAAACGTTGAGCAACAGTTAATACAAGAGCTCGTAGAGCTACTCGGCTATGACCAAGTAGACATTCAAGCCACCAGTAACATTACAGCAGAAGCATAAAATCATGAGCAAACCAATCCAAATGGAAAAAGGCGTTAAATATCGTGACGCTGACAAAATGGCATTAATTCCCGTAAAGAATATGCCTGCTGAACAGAAAGAAGTTCTACGTAAGCCTGAATGGATGAAGATTAAACTTCCTTCAGACAGCCATCGTATTCAAGAAATCAAATCAGCAATGCGTAAAAACAACCTGCACTCAGTTTGTGAAGAAGCGTCTTGCCCTAACCTAGCCGAGTGTTTCAACCACGGTACGGCAACGTTTATGATTCTTGGCGCTATCTGTACTCGTCGCTGCCCGTTCTGTGATGTTGCCCATGGTCGTCCTGTTGCTCCTGAAGCTGAAGAGCCGAAGAAACTGGCTAAAACAATTCAAGACATGAAACTGAAGTACGTTGTAATCACTTCAGTTGACCGTGATGACTTGCGTGACGGCGGTGCTCAGCACTTTGCTGACTGTAACCGTGAGATTCGCGAACTCAACCCAAATATTCGTATCGAAACACTGGTTCCAGACTTCCGCGGTCGTATGGACGTTGCGCTTGACCTAATGAAAGACAACCCGCCAGATGTTTTCAACCACAACCTAGAGACAGCGCCACGTCTATACCGTAAAGCGCGTCCAGGTGCGAACTACAAGTGGTCTCTTGATCTACTGAAGAAATTCAAAGAGCAGCACCCTGATATCCCAACAAAATCAGGTGTGATGATGGGTCTTGGCGAGACAAAAGAAGAGATCGTTCAAGTACTGAAAGACCTTCGCGAACATGGTGTGACTATGCTGACACTAGGTCAATACCTAGCACCAAGCCGTCACCACTTACCAGTAGAACGCTACGTGCCGCCTTCTGAGTTCGATGAGCTGAAAGAGATTGCTCTAGAGCTAGGCTTTACTCACGCAGCGTGTGGCCCGTTTGTACGTTCTTCTTACCATGCGGACTTGCAAGCTCAAGGTATGGAAATTAAGTAATCACGATTGCTTAACGAACAATGCAAAGGCGCTGAATATTATGTTCAGCGCCTTTTTTCTATCTTGTTCGTGCCGCTATAGCTTTATATTTCGTGCCACTAAGCTTTATATAAAAACAACAAAGCCACTCTTTATGAACTGACCCCCAATAGT
>NZ_JBFRNC010000082.1:0-217 GCF_041470825.1 Vibrio sp. 10N.261.55.A10
CAACTAACCAAGGTTTTTGGTTGTCATCAAGAAGGGTTAATTCTCAATGACTGTTTGCCGGACTCAATTGTGATTCAAACAAGTTTGAATCACTCTTTATTTCCACTTTTAAAAAGTGAAGACAAAAAGCCAAGACACTTGAATGTGTTTGTTGTGTTTATCTAATGAAAGATAAACATTGAGAACTTTTAAATTTGATTGAATTACTCGTAAGTAA
>NZ_JBFRNC010000083.1:0-200 GCF_041470825.1 Vibrio sp. 10N.261.55.A10
AGGGTTAATTCTCAATGACTGTTTGCCGGACTCAATTTCGATTCAAACTAAGTTTGAATCACTCTTTATTTCCACTTTTAAAAAGTGAAGACAAAAAGCCAAGACACTTGAATGTGTTTGTTGTGTTTATACCGTTCTTATTAAATAAGAGCAGATAAACATTGAGAACTTTTAAATTTGATTGAATTACTCGTAAGTAA
>NZ_JBFRNC010000084.1:0-10499 GCF_041470825.1 Vibrio sp. 10N.261.55.A10
AAGGTCAGCAAGGTCAGCAAAATGATTCTTCGCAAAGCTCTCAGGATCAACAACAAAGCTCCAGTGGCAAGTCGCAAGATCAAAGCAGTAACCAAGATCAACGTGGTCGCCAAGATCAAAACTCAGCTCAAGGCCAACCTGAAAATCACTCTGACTCTGAAAAGTCTAAACAAGACGACAAGCAAGCCACGCAACAAAGTAACAGTGATCAGCCGAAACAGAGTGACCAAGAAGGCGCTACACCTCAAAGTGCTAGCGCACAACAAGCTTCAAAAGAAGATGGTGAGCAAAGTAGTCAGCAAGCTGTAGCACAAACCTCAGATCAACCTCTGTCGAGCGACCCTGACATGCGAAAACTTGAGCAAGTAGAAAGCGCCCGTGACCCGAGCCAACTGCTTAAAGCGCAAATGATTTTACAAGCACGACAAAAAAGTGCTCCTAACAACCAGAACAAAAAGTGGTAACCATGCGATTTCTAAACAAGCCATTTTTATCCGTACTCCTAACATTGTTGTTGGGAGCTTTCTCGTCCTGCTCAGCATTGGCTGCAAACGCCGTGGCGAGTGTTTCACATAACAGTGTCACCAAAGATGAAGTATTCCTACTTAGAGTCGCGACCGATGAAAAGGTCTCTTCTGATGCTTTAGATCTAACGGCGCTCCAACAGGACTTCTATGTCGGTACACCAAGCTTTGGCTCGTCGATGCGAATCGTCAATGGCAGCCGTTCGGTGTCAAGCGAGTGGAACATCACCCTTGCTCCACTGCGCTTAGGCCGGATACAGATCCCTAGCTTTGACATTGAAGGGGCTAAAACCAAGCCTATCACCATCAATGTCGCCGTTAATAAAGCGGCGCCAACTCAACATGACATGGCTGAGTTTCAACTTAATCTCAGCAAGAACTCACTATACCCACAAGAGACCGCAGAGCTTGATGTAAAGCTGATCATTAAAGCGGATCCAAGAAGGCTTCAAGATCCGAAAATCGCGCCACCGAGCTCTTCAGGCTTAGATGTGGAACCTATTGGGGAATCGAAGCAATTTCAAGACGTTCTCAATGGAAAGGAGGTGACGGTAGTTCAACAGTCTTTCCGTATCTCTTCACAAAAGGCCGGACAGTTTAAGCTTAACGGACCGAAGCTGACTGGAGCCGTTGTTTACTCAACCAACAACTCAAGCAAAACGCGCCTTTTCCAGCTCGACACGCCCGTTGAAATCTTAGATGTAACAGTGAAGGACGTACCAAAAGGCTACCAAGGTGAGTGGTTACCAACATCAAACTTCAAACTGCTTCAACAATGGTCCGATAGCCAAGGCAATCAACTGGGAAATAGTAATGGTTTAGAAGGCGACAACCCAACCATTGAAATGGAAGCGGGTGACTCGTTAACTCGTACCATCACCATGACGGCTAGCAACTTAACGCAACACCAACTGCCAAAACTGAATATCACCTACCCTAATTCGGTACGTGTTTATGAAGAAAAACCGCAATTTGGCACAACACAGTCCGGCGATGCGGTGGTGGTGCATAAACAGGTTCTAATCCCAAAAGAGGCAGGAAACATCTCACTTCCGGATGTGTCCCAAGCTTGGTTCAATACTGATGCCCAATCAGAACAAACCAGTAAAGCTCAGGGCCTAGAGCTAACAGTAACAGCAAGTGATCGTGTTGTATCAAGCACACCTCCTGTTGCTAGCGCGCCGCTCCAACAAACAGCACCAACAGTGATTAACGTCGATAGCCCAGGGATCTGGCCTTATCTCACCGCCCTATTTGCAGCTTTGTGGCTAATCAGCTCAGCATTGGCATTCTACTTCTGGTCACGCCGCGGTGTAACGACAAAACCAACACACACTGTTGAACGTCAATCAGATACCGCAGAAGCGCTTATTGAAGCTCTAAGAACGAAAGATGGCGTGATGACCAGAACCTTATTTGAGCAATGGAAATCTGAAAATACAGATCTAAGTGATGAGACGTTACAAACCGTTGAAGCCGAACTCACCAAGCTAAACCAAAGCCTTTATGGTGAAGCCGGTTCATCAGCCCAAACATGGAGCCCTGAGCTGGCAATCAAAACGGTGAAGAAGCCCAAGAGAGTTGCGAGTAAAAAGCATAATAGTTCGCTAGAAAATCTTTAGTCGACGCTGTTCATCAAGAACAGTAAAACACAAAGGCCGTTGATCATCTTGAGATCAACGGCCTTTATTTTAAGAAAGAGAGGCTGTGACTTTTTTACGTTTTAAGGCAGAAACAATTCGATTTCGCCCCGAGTCTTTGGCTTGATACAAGGCTTTATCTGCCTTGCCATACAACAAATCAAAATCGAACTGATGCTGGTCAGACGTTATCGAGGCATAGCCAACGGATGCCGTTAAATATGGGCTGGTACTACTTTCACAATGCAGGATTTTTGCCTCTTCAATGCATTTTCTAATCGACTCTGCACGTTGCTTTGTCTCTGAGTGATTCGTGCCAATCATCAACAACATAAACTCCTCTCCGCCAATCCGGCAGAAGGTTTCTTTATCATTGTGAACATGGGCATTCAGTATCTCACCTACCGTCCTCAGAGCCGCATCCCCTTCAGTATGACCATAGACACTGTTGTACAAACCAAAGTGGTCGAGGTCGACAAGAATCAAGCCAAATGTAATTTCGTTCTGTAAGGCAAAGGCACCTTGATCGTCACCGTTCAAGTCTTCTAGAACCTGCGACAACATACGGCGGTTTCCAAGGCGCGTCAGTGGGTCTAATTTAGAAATGATGTCTAACTGTTCATTGGCTCTTTCAAGCTCTTGAGTGCGCTTACTGACCTCTTGCTCAAGCGTTTCATTGAGCTTTTTAAGCTCCTCTTGCGCCATGGTTCTTTGCAACACCTCTGCGAGGCTAGAGGCAAAGATACGAATTACTTCGCGAAGCTGGGAAGTTAAAGGGCTGCGTGTTAACAAGTTATCAGCAGCGATAAACGCAATCGGCTCACCCGTATTGGTGGTGAGCATGGTCATTGCCGTCCAACCGACTCCCACAATATTGAAATCGTGATAGATAGGAACTGATTCTTCAAAGGCAACTTGATTAGGGCAAGCACGAGCTGCGGCTACAATGTCACGTTCCACCAGCTCAGAGCGATAATAGGACTCATCGACAATATCGCCTTTGATGTCAGTGCCCCAAGTACCTTGCATGTAACTGCACTTTTTGTCTGTTAGGAAAACAGCCAGTCGATCGATACCTAGATGTTGAATCGCAAAACTAACCGCGGACTTACAGACTTCACTGACGCTATCGCATCGGGACAGCTCAACCATACTCGAGTGCAACATACGTATGTTCTGCTCTTGGCGCTTGCGAATATAGATTTGAGAAAGCAAAGAGCCAAAAGACTCAAGCATCTGCTTTTGATAGTTAGTAATCGGTGAGCGATGAATGTAGTTATCCATGGCGATCCAGCCGACAGGTTTGTCGCCTTCACGCAAGATAAGCATGCCATTCCACCCCTGCCCGACCACCTTACCTTCTGTATACAGGGGCGCATTATCGATGATGACTAGATTAGTATGGTTATCAGACAGCGCTTCAATGTATTCCGCTTCAAGTTGGTGCAAATCGTATTGAGTGTGGTGTTCACTGTTGGTTTTACCCGCTTCGTCAGTGCCATAAGTTCCGCTGAAACAACGCTTTTTCATATCAAGCAACATGAAGATCGCACGATCAAACCCTAACCTGTCTCGCACAGCCTCAACCGATGCTTTATACAAAGCATCGAGTGACTCAGGGTTAGAAAGCTCAAGCGCGACCTGATGAACCAGCTTCATGTTCTCTACAAACAGCTCACGTAACTTTATCTCATCTAAGTATTGAGCTTCACGTGTGTCTCTGTGTTTGATTTCTAGCGCCGCGTTCTTTTCGGCACGAATACATTGCCAACGGGCAGCCGCGAGCTGTAACACATCAAGATCTTGGTCAAAGGTTTGATTAACCTTCTCAGCATTGCAATTTTGAACAATTAAATAAGTTCTGGAGGCAGGTGCGTTGTCGAGCATCATGATAAACGACTCCCCACCAAGCACTTTCATGTGTTCCCACTTGCAGGTGTTGATAGCCATTGGCAAAACCCCGTCTGCGGTATCAAACTGTGAGACCCACGGCCAAAATGTAGAGGGGTAGCTCGCCAATGAGGTTAGGTCGCCATAAGAAAAAAGCGGTAATGCGTCGCTCTCCGGCGTCGGTTCAGCAAATATTCCTATCCCTTTTGGAGTAAGTACCTTAACCAGATAGTCAAAAAGAGACTCAGCCAACAGACGATGGTCGCGTGTCGCAGATATTTGTTTTGCAAAGGCTTTAACAGGCACAGCTTCCTTCCATTGGCGATTAAGAATAAAGCAAAAATACAGAAGGCTTGATATGCAATCAATGTAAGTGAAAATGAGATGTTAAGCGGGTCGCAGTTTCACCTTTAACATTATCACAAGCATGAGAAGGACGACAAAAATGGGATTCTCTGCCCAAAATCACATCGACATTGGGGATTTTTTAGACACATAAAAAAGCCCCACCTATAGTGGGGCAAAACTTCCATCGCTTATAGTTATAGTGATAATTCTGTTGTTCTATTCGATTATCTAACCTGCGTTTCAGTTAGTGTGTAAAGGTATCTAATCGCTTAAATACCACACGTAAATCGTCGATTAACCGAAGTCACCGTTTACGTAACCTTTAGTACGATCATCTTTTGGTTCACTGAAGATAACGCTGGTTTCGTTATGCTCTACAAGCTCTCCCATTAGGAAGAAAGCCGTGCGGTCTGAGATACGACGCGCTTGCTGCATTGAGTGCGTTACGATAACGATAGTGAAGTCTTTCTTCAGATCTTCCATCAATTCTTCAATCTTGTGTGTCGCGATTGGGTCTAGAGCCGATGTTGGTTCATCCATCAGGATTACATCTGGTTCCATTGCAATGGTACGTGCGATACATAGACGCTGTTGTTGACCACCAGACAGACCAAATGCATGCGCTTTAAGACGGTCTTTTACTTCATCCCACAGTGCAGCACTGCGTAGCGAGCGCTCAACCACTTCATCGATGTGTTTTTTGTCTTTGATACCTTGAGCACGTAGGCCGTATGCCACGTTCTCGTAGATGCTCATTGGGAACGGGTTTGGCTTTTGGAATACCATGCCTACGCGGATACGTAGGTCAGCGACATCGATATTACCGTAGATGTCAGTGCCATCCATATCCAGCTTACCCTTAATCGTAACGCCTTCAATTAGGTCATTCATGCGGTTCAAACAACGCAATAGTGTTGATTTACCACAGCCAGACGGGCCAATCAGAGCAGTAACCTGGCGAGTTGGAATTGGCAGGTTGATAGATTTAAGCGCTTGGTTGTCGCCGTAAAACAGATCTAGGTTCTCAATATCAAATTTATTCATGTTCGTAATCTCTAAATTCTTAAATTCGTGTCTAACTTGATGCTTTCTTTATCACGGGGGCTCGCTTTATTTATGAGCCAGCTAATGAGCTTAGTAAGTTGCCGTGTTGAAGCGTCTCGCAATCAGTTTTGTAACCATGTTGATCAAGAGAACCAGTACGATTAGGACTGTCGCCGTGCCGTAGGCTTGGTTCCACTCATCGATAGTAAATAGCTCTGTTGTCAGCTTATATAGGTGAACCGTTAGTGTACGGCCAGAATCGAATACCGACTCAGGAACACGTGCCACCATACCTGCTGTTAAAAATACAGGTGCTGATTCGCCAATTACACGACCAATACTAAGAATGACCGAAGTTAAGATACCTGGCATTGCGCTTGGTAAGATCAAACGCCAGATAGTGTAGATTTTTGAAGCGCCAAGGCCGTATGAGCCTTCGCGGTAAGTTTGTGGCACTGCCATCAATGCTTCTTCTGTAGTACGAATGATTACAGGAAGAATCAGGATACTTAGCGTTAGTGCACCCGACAGAATCGAGAAGCCAAGACCAAGAATCGAAACAAAGAAGGTCATACCGAACAGACCAAAGATGATCGATGGGATACCAGCTAACGACTCAGTACAGAATCGAATCACTTTCACCAATCGGCTACCTACTTTCGCATATTCAGTTAAGTATATCGCCGTCATGATGCCCAGTGGCGCGGCTACCGCAATCGATGCGATTACCATGTAGATCGTGGCAATGATCATTGGGAAAATACCACGTTCTTCACCAGTACGAGTGTAATCGTCAGTGATGAAGTTCCAATCTACGTATTGCAGACCGTTCGATAGGATGTACCAAATAATCCAGAATAAGAAACCAACGGTTACAGCTGCAGCTGCCCAGATAAAACCTTTTAGGATGTTATCTTTGGTTTGACGTGCTTGTTTTAGTTTTACGCGATCCATATTACTTATCCTCGCCTACTTCGCTTTTTCACGGTTAAGATAAAGTAGAGCACCATTTAACATCATGATGAACACTAGAAGTACAACACCTGTTGCGTACAGTGCGTTAGCGTGAACGCCACTTGCGTAAGACATTTCAATTGCAATGTTTGCTGTTAGCGTACGAGCAGAGTCCAAAATGCCTTCTGGCATTGCTGGCGCGTTACCCATAACCATGATGATTGCCATCGTTTCGCCAAGTGCGCGGCCGATACCCAAAATCACACCAGTCATAATGCCTGAACGTGCAGCAGGAACGAGTAGCTTAAAAATCGTGTAGATTTTCGAAGCACCCAGTGCAAGTGAACCTTCTTTGTATGTGCGAGGTACAGCACGAATCGAAGTTTCAGAAACCGTGATAACGGTAGGAAGAATCATGATACCCAGAACAATGATACCCGCCAGGATAGTGTTACCCGCTGGTACTTGGAAAACGTTCTGAATCATTGGAACGATAATTACTAGACCGAAGAAGCCGTAAACTACCGACGGGATACCCGCTAGAAGCTCAACTGCTGGTCGAATAATATCTGCAAGACGCTTTGGAGCAATCTCAGCAATAAAAATAGCGGTTAATACACCAACTGGTACACCAACAACTACAGCTCCAAGTGTCGAAACAATCGATGCAACAATCATAGTTGCAACACCGAATAGAGCTGGAGGTAACCAGTCAACACCCAGAACGATGCCAGAAACACCGGCCTCTTGGAATGCAGGGATACTCTCTGCAACGATAAAGTAAGCGATAACGGCTAGTGATACGATGCCGATTACAGCACTCGATAAGAACAAGCCGTGGAAGATTCTTTCTCTCCAGTCGATGCGCTTCTTAGCACGTAGACTTGGCTTGTTGATTTGAGTCGCTTCAGTATTCATAAGCTTTTCACTATTTGCGATGGTCATATATAAAATCTCAAACTTTGTGGCTCAATAAGAGCTCGAAATAAACAAAGTTGAAAGAAAAGGCTCAGCCTAAAGCAGGCTGAGCAATAATTAAGATTGAGTCAGTTAAGATTAGTTAACTGTGATGTAGCCTTTCTTACCAGCGATAGCTTGAGCTTCATCTGCAACCATCCAGTCTAGGAATTGTTGAGTTTCAGCTGTTGGAGCACCGGCTTTGTAAAGAACTAGGAATGGGCGAGCAACTTTGTAAGAACCGTTCTTAACGTTGTCTACAGTCGCAGCAGCGCCGTCGATAGTTAGAGCTTGAACAGATTCGTCAACTGTACCTAGAGAGATAAAGCCGATAGCGTATGGGTTGCTTGCTACAGAAACTTTAAGTGCGCCATTACCGTTTGCAACTTGTGCACGTTGAGAGATAGCCGATACTTTCTTATCGCCAATCTTCTTCTTAAGCTTCATGATGTCTTCGAATGCGCCACGTGTACCAGATGCAGTATCACGAGTGATTGCTACGATTGGCTTATCAGCACCGCCAACATCTTTCCAGTTAGTGATGTCGCCTTTGTAGATTGAAGTGATTTGCTCAGCTGTAAGAGCAGATACTTCGTTATTTGGGTTTACAACAACTGCGATCCCGTCACGAGCGATAACTAGCTCTTTCAGGTCAGCTGTTTTCTCTTCTTCTTTTAGGTCACGAGAAGAGATACCAAGGTCAGCACTTCCATTTTTTGCTGCTTTGATGCCTGCAGAAGAACCTGGTGCTTGAATTTCGATGAACACTGGTTCGCCTTTATTCATGTAGGTTTCTGCAAAAACTTCAACCAGTGGAGAAGCACTGTTAGAGCCAACTACAGAGATAGTTTCTTTAGCTGAAGCTGTATTCACTGTTAGAGCGCCTAGTAGTGCGATTGCACCGATAACTGTCTTTTTCATCACAAATTTCCTTTAGTGGCGTTATTGCCGTAATGTTTTGCTTGAACGAGGCCTACTTTAGAATCCGAATGTGACAGTTGTGTTTCACTTAATTGAAGCCTATATGACAACTACAAATTAATGGCTAATTTCTCTCCTACTCGATGAATTGATAGTCGCGCCCCCATCAGATGCAGTTAGTGAATGCAGGTCTCACCATCGTTTGAGCACCAAAAAGCTAGATTTCCTTCCCTATTTATATCGAATACTAACCAATATATTTCTCTATTTATCAATCAAGTAGCCCTAACACGATGGATAAAAAGATCCACCTTTATCGCCATTTAGAACAATAAACAACCATCTATATCAAATACCTATCGCATATAACGAAATCAAAGCCTTTACTGATTGAATTGTCAGTCTCATTAGTTAGAATCGCCAACTAATTCTAATAATAATTCTCATCTTTTTATTTTATTCAAAGAAGGACATTACATGCGCCAACTTCTCAGTGGCTTATCAATCAAAATACAAATTCTTATACCCGTACTATTTTCCGTTGTCTTACTTTTAGCCGGTGTCATTATCGGTGGTGAAAAACTAGAAAGTGCATTCAAAGATGTGTCAGTAGCAACCGACCAGTTAATCTTACATAAAGAAGAACTTAGCGAAATCGTCGACAACAGCTATGGCATGCGCATCAAAGCGATTTACAGTCTATTCAATGCTGATGACGTAAAAACATTGGTTGAAACACTAAACCAAAAACGCGATCAGAATACTCGCCTACTGAATTCATTAGACACAGTGCCAGGCATGCAAGATGAAGTGGCCGCGATGAACAAAGCGATGAATCACTATGTCGATTTTTCTCGTACCACCATGCTTCCGCTATTAAGAGCGAAACACGGCGATGCATCACTATCTTCAGATTTTGAAAACCGCTACCAGATCGCAATCGACCAATACCGACATGCGGGTAATGAAATGGTGCAAGCGATCAATACTCTGTCTAAAAAGCTGAACTTGCTTGCCACTCAAGAGGTCGACATCAACGGCCAGCAACACGCTAGCACGCTGACTACTGCGACCATTGCACTGTTGGTGATCCTGTCTGTAGCTCTAATTATCAGTTGGACGCTGGCTGGTATCATTGTTAAGCCGATCAGCAACATTCAAGAAACGATGCGGGAAGTAGCAAAAGGTAACTTGTTAGTTAAAGCAGAAGAGTATGGCGACAACGAAATCTCATGCCTAGCGCAAGACGTAAACCAGTCTGTTGAACAGCTGCGTGACACGGTAAGCTCGCTGTCTCGAATCAGTATCGAAGTGGCTTCTGCGTCGACAGAGCTAGCGGCTGTAATGACACAGTCCAGCGTTAACTCAGACCAAGAGAAGCAAGAGGTGGAGCAAGTTGCTTCTGCTGTGAACCAATTGGAAAGCACAGCAGCACACGTTAATGAGAACGCAGTACAAGCCGACTCAGCGTCTAAGCAAGCTGACGAAATGGCGACACACAGCATGAGCTTGTTTAATGAAAGCAACAAAGCTAACGAACAGATGGCTATTCAGCTAAGCGAAGCTGCAAATGTTGTGGGCACGCTAAAAGAGCACTCTGAACAGATTGGTAAAGTGATTGAGGTAATTCAAAGTATCTCCGAACAAACTAACCTGCTGGCGCTTAACGCAGCAATCGAAGCCGCTCGTGCAGGTGAAAGCGGTCGTGGTTTCGCAGTGGTTGCTGATGAAGTTCGAATGCTAGCGGCACGTACACAAGATTCAACCAAAGAGATCCAAACCATCATAGAAGGTTTGCAGGTTCAATCCGGTAACGCGAATGAAAGCATGAGCAGCTCATTATCTATGCTGGAACACAACCAAACTCTTGCAGGTGAAGTAAGCGCGGCGCTTTCAGGCATTGCTAACTCGGTAACGGACATGACTGAGATTAACACTCAGGTTGCCTCTGCCGCCGAAGAGCAAAGCCAAGTAACCTCAGACATCAACCGTAACATCTCAAACATCTACAGCCTAGTAAGCCAAAACGTTACCGGCATTACTCAAGCCGCTGCAGCAAGCCACGAGCTTTCTAACCTAGCAGAACAACAGAAGCAGCAGTTGGATTACTTTAAGGTATAGGCTTCAAGGTACGAAGTTCAAAGCAAACAGATTCAGGCTGTATGCTCTTTAGAACTCGCCGATAAACAAAAAGCCAGCCATCATGAACTGACCCCCAATA
>NZ_JBFRNC010000085.1:0-731 GCF_041470825.1 Vibrio sp. 10N.261.55.A10
GTATAATACCAATTAAAGTAAAAATGTGATCTAATTAAGATTGATGAATTATTGTGAAATTTAGCCATGGATAGCCTTAATAACACTGACTTCAAAAAGCTTGCGAGCCAGCAAAAAACCATTCAGATGAAGATGCGTTTACTTGCGCTCGCACACTTTAAAGACGGCCTCTCTCGTACACAAATTGCAAAATCTCTCAAAGTCAGTCGAACCAGTGTCAATAAATGGGTTCGGATTTTTTTTGAAGAAGGCCTAGAAGGACTTCAAGAAAAACCTCGGACTGGTAGGCCTGCATACCTCACCGATGAGCAGCGGGCTCAACTCAGTGCCTTCATAAAAAAAGAAGCTGAATCACCTTCTGGTGGCCGCCTTGTTGGAAGCGATATACATGACTACATCGTTAAACACTTTGACAAGCACTACCACCCTAATTCCATCTATTATCTCCTCGACCACATGGGTTTTTCTTGGATAACTTCTCGTTCCAAACACCCTAAACAATCACAGCAAATACAGGACGATTTTAAAAAAATTCCAAATCGAAACGATCCTTAAGATCCCCGGCCATATTGGGCTAGAGAGTGTTGATGTCTGGTTTCAAGACGAAGCTAGGTTTGGTCAGCAGAACACAACAACACGTCTTTGGGCTACTCGTGGAACGAGACCTCGCGTAGTAAAACAGCAGCAATTTGAATACGCTTATTTGTTTGGCTCAGTGTGCCCATCGAGAG
>NZ_JBFRNC010000085.1:1520-1853 GCF_041470825.1 Vibrio sp. 10N.261.55.A10
AGATATCTAAAGTCACAGAAAAAGACCGTCATTCAGTGGTAATAATGGATGGCGCAGGATGGCATACCGATGATATTGCTAACCCATTTGATAATGTCAGTATTATCAAATTGCCGCCATACTCACCAGAGCTTAACCCTATAGAGCAAGTGTGGAGTTGGTTAAGGCAACACTATCTAGCAAACCAAAACTTCATTGATTATAACGATATTGTTTCGAAGGTCTGTAGCGCTTGGAATGGATTTCTTGAGTGCAAAGATCGCGTCACAAAAATGTGTACAAGAGATTGGATTGACCTGATCAGTTAATTTTCCGGATTGGTATAATTGAACC
>NZ_JBFRNC010000086.1:0-38916 GCF_041470825.1 Vibrio sp. 10N.261.55.A10
AGATCAACACGCCCTAGAAACAGAACAAATTTTTATTACTAAATAGTTCTGAATTAACAAATCGCTCTGACAGCACAACATGAAGCCCAGCAATTAAGCTGGGCTTCTTTGTTTTTACTCTTTCGTTATCAACGTGATAGATGACAGCTTCGATTTGGATTATGAATCGAACGGGCAACCCTAATGCTCTTTTCTCAAGTAAATTTGGGCAACATGTCTATAAACCAATAATAATCAATGAATTGCATTGATTGAACCGACAGATGCTTTTATAGTCAATTCTGTTGGTTACTTTACAAAGCTCTACCCGCTCACTGACATTATTTCAATTGCTGTTGATAAGATCGCATAAGCTAGGTGCTAAAGGTAGACGCCAGCCGTACTCAATAAGGAATATAGATTATGAACAAATCTCAATTAGTTGAACACATCGCGACTTCTGCAGACATCTCAAAAGACCAAGCAGGCACAGCACTAAATGCGCTAGTTGAAGGTATCTCTACTTCGCTTGCGAACGGTGATGACGTATCGATCCTTGGATTTGGTAGCTTTAAAGTTAACTCTCGAGCTGCTCGCACTGGTCGTAACCCGCGAACCGGAGAAGAGATTCAGATTGCCGCATCAAAGACGCCAGCATTTAAAGCGGGCAAGGCACTAAAAGAAACGTGCAACCTGTAACACAAAAAACACAAGGAAGATTACGATGACGACTAAGGAAAAAGCGAAAACGAGCCGAAGCAAAAAAGCAGGCAAGTCGACTAAAGCGCAAGCCGAAACGCCTAAGACTCGTCAACGCATTGAAGAGCTTCTCGAAGAGCGTGAACTGGCTAAACTGTTAGAACTTTAGTTTATATAAGAACTAAAGTTTAGGTTTAAGCAAGGTGATAGTTTGTTATCGTTCTAATGCCACTGCAGATTTGTAGTGGCATTTTTGATTTAGGAGCAAGCGCCTCTAATAAATAACATTGATACCCCTCCCCACTAAAGCGACAAACACATCTGTCCAAAATCTGAACGCTAAGTAACTGATTGAGTTACATAGCTATACATATCCATACTTACCCAAATCACCTTTTTCACTATCATCATTTTCTTGTTATTGGTGAGATTATTGGAAGGGTTCATGACACGACTATGTTCGAGCAATCCTTCTTCTTTGAGGTGATTATGAATGTCGTTCGCATGGGGATTGAAGCAAATACCCATAAAAATAAGGGTAAGTACAAAGCGATAGTTAAGTTTACTATTCGAGCCCTGTTTTATTATTCAGCTACTCGAAAAATGAGTAATAATTTCAACTCTGAAGAGAGAAAGCTATTATTTATCAAGCAACCCAACTTCCTTTCTAAATTTGTGACTCCCTACTTATGTACTGGCTTTAGCAATAAAGAAAAGATCGATATCTTATCCAAACACTACGACTGGTTTGAAAACACCTTCGCAACAGAAGCTAGACACCAAATCTATAACGAAAGGCTCAATCTTTTAAAACTTGAGATAGATGACAACGTTTATCTGGTTAATCTCAGCTTCGAAAGAAACGCGAGAAAAGAAGGTGAACTGACAATTTCATTGACCAACTCTCAACTCGAAAAAATGTATACCATTTCGTTTACTGTTTTCGACAACAACATCTACATCGGCGGTATACAGGGTGGCGCCAATGACAATGGATTTAGCCGCACATTCACCAAAGCTTTTTACGGTTTAAGACCTAAATCCTTCATGGTAGAAACACTACGACTGCTCGCTATTAACTTGGGTATCGACAATATCTATGCGGTAAAAGAGTCTGGTCATGTCTCGAACTCATTACGCTACGGTAAGAAAAACAAAGACATCAGCCTTAAATACGACAGTCTGTGGGAAGAGCACGATGGACAGGTGCATGATAACTATTTCTATCGTCTCCCGACAAACCCGAACAGGAAAGATCTTGAAGCTCTAAAACGTCAAAAGCGTAAGTTGTATCGCGAGCGTTATGCCTGGCTAGATCTGTATGAACAAGATCTGAAGAACGTAATCAGTCAGAACATCCATGATCCTGTTCATTATGCTCATGACAGTTAATTTGGCTAACCTGTACTCGACTCGCTAACGCGTATTACCTTTACTAGCGTGCTTTAGTCTAATCACAGCCCTTGGACCAAACGCTCAATCCCGAGGTGATAGCTTTAAAATAAATATTAGACAATGCTAATTTACATCTTTATAGTATCTAGGTATTTCGAAAACTACTCAATCGCCGGCGACCAGCCAGTACTGATCATTAAGAAGATACAAGCTCTATGCTCGGCAATTTGTATAGTTAAACTTAGAGACAGTAATAGGTAAACGTATGACTAAAATTGTAATCATCGGTGGCGTAGCTGGAGGTGCTTCAGCTGCTGCACGCGCTCGTCGTCTTAGTGAAGAAGCCGAAATCATAATGTTTGAACGAGGACCATTCGTCTCTTTTGCCAACTGTGGATTGCCATACCACATAGGTGGCGATATCGAGGATAGAAGCAAGCTTCTGTTACAAACACCTGAAAGCTTCTTAGCTCGCTTCAACGTTGACGCACGAGTGATGAACGAAGTTACCTCTATTGATCGCACCAATAAAACCGTTACAGTCAAAAATCTTGTTGATGGTAATCACTACAGCGAGAGTTACGACTTCTTATTACTCAGCCCTGGAGCCGGTGCCGTCGTTCCTCCCATCTCAGGAATCGATAACCCCCTCACCCATTCACTACGCAATATTCCAGATATGGATCGCATCATCGAAACAATCCAAATGAATAAACCTGAGCACGCGACAGTTGTTGGCGGTGGCTTTATCGGCTTGGAAATGATGGAAGCGTTTCATCAGCTTGGGATCAAGACTTCGTTGATTGAGATGGCTGACCAAGTAATGACGCCAGTAGACCGGGAAATGGCCGGCTTTGCCCATGCGGAGATTCGTGACAAAGGCATCGACCTAAAACTCGGCGTCGCGCTTGAGTCTGTGAAATATATACCTAACGAACACATCGCAAGTTTTGATTCAGGCGAGAGCGAGAAGCACCAACACATAGAGGGTGAATTAGAATTAACACTTAATAATGGCGAGTCATTAACTACTGATATCTTAATCATGGCTATCGGTGTGCGTCCTGAGACTAAGTTAGCAAAAGAAGCAGGACTTCAAATTGGCGAACTAGGTGGTATCTACACCAATGAAATGATGCAGACTAGCGATCCTAGCATCTACGCTGTGGGTGATGTGGTCGAAGAAAAAGACTTTGTCACAGGTGCACAAACTCTAGTTCCGCTTGCTGGCCCTGCTAACCGTCAAGGTCGTATGGTTGCCGACAACATGCTCGGACGCAATGAAATCTATCAAGGTACACAGGGCACAGCTATCTGTAAGATTTTTGACCTAGCCGTTGCCTCAACAGGGAAAAACGAAAAACAGTTGAAGCGTGAAGGCGTCGACTATGAAAAAGTCTATGTGCATACCGCAAGCCACGCTAGCTACTATCCTGGCGCTGAGATTGTCTCGTTCAAGATGTTATTCGCCCCTAAGACAGGGAAAATACTAGGTGCGCAAGCCGTCGGTAAAGATGGCGTTGATAAACGCATTGATGTTATGGCAGTAGCTCAACGTGCAGGTATGACCGTTGATCAGCTTCAACACCTTGAATTAACCTATGCACCACCTTACGGGAGTGCCAAAGACGTGATTAACCAAGCCGCATTTGTTGCCAACAATATTATTAAAGGTGACGCGACACCTATTCATTTCGATGAGATTGCAACATTAAGCGACAACCAACTCCTACTCGATGTTCGTAACCCTAGCGAACTAGAAAATGGTGGCTTTATTGAAGGCGCAATCAACATTCCTGTCGACCAACTGCGTGATCGAATGAGTGAGCTCCCAGCAGACAAAGAGATTGTAATCTACTGCCAAGTCGGGTTACGTGGTAACGTGGCTTATCGCCAACTCGTCAACAACGGCTTTAAAGCACGCAACTTAATCGGTGGTTATAGAACACTCATGTATGCAAAAGCTTAAGGATTAATACTTAGTCGCCGGTAATGGTGCGCGGACACTTACGGGCTAGTTGCTAGTTGCTGAGAGAAAGTCGCTCATAAATAGATGCGAGTAGTTAATAGTAAACATTGAAAAACCGAGCTTGGCATTTAAGTAAGTGCCAAGCTCTTTTATTATTCGTAGGAGTCAATAAAAGCTTGCAGTGCTCGCTGATCGACAATTTCTAACCCTTGATCTCCTTTTCTGATGAAACCCTTGTCTAATAGGTCTTTAACCGCTCTTCGATACACTCTGCTCGATGTACCAAATCGTTCTGCTTCTTGATTCACTTTATCGAAACCGCCTAGCACAGTGTTAGTCTCGCTTTGAACCAATAAATCATACGCAATATTGTAGGTAATTGAGTGTAAAAGACGGTTAGTGTAAATACCCATAGAGTCTTGATAATCTTCCGCCAATGCAGAGGCAAAGAAGAACATCATCCCCGGATTTTCAAGTAGTGCTTCTGCTAATCTCTGAATGCAAATAACATCAACTTGCATGTGTTCATCAGCCACTACGTTCCACTGACAAGGGGTCTGCGTGAAAAACTCCATCTCACCGAAGATATGATAATCACAATTCACTTCGCCCAATTGAAAGCGTCGCCCATTAGCCGCCGAAATACTCATAGAGACTCTTCCAGCGGGCACTACATAAAGATACTGAAGCTGCTCACCTTGACGTAGGATTTCATCATTTTGATTGAAGTAACGAGAGTTAACTTGGTGTTGGTAGATGAGATCTCTAAATTCAGAGCTTTTTTGTTCTAAGTAGTTTTTAAAGCGTCCGCTTGAGTATGGTGCAATCTTCATACTTACTCTCTCATTGCATTACTGCTGTTTATATTCAAACGATTGTAACCACTTAAACCACAGGAGAGAACCCAATAAAAAAGCGACGGTCTCCCATCGCTTTCGTCTTGCATTTATTCAGGCTCTTATTGAATAATTAATGCTTCCAGTGCCGCTAAAGATGCTAGCCGCTCTCCTTGCATCATTGCCTCAGCCTCATCGACATATTGCCCAACGCCCTCTTTTACATCTTGTTCATACAAGACAACATTGTTCAAGATAGAAGCTACATTAAGCCCTCTCAAGCGTCCAACGGTAAACAACGCGGATGTTTCCATGTCTGCACCTAAAATGCTTTTGCCATTCCAGTACTGACAAAGCGCCTGTTCATCATCGGTATAAAAGCTATCGTGTGAGCGCACTGTTCCTAAATAGTAAGGTGTTGACTGCTGCTGCAAGAACCCATCTAGCTCTTTGAGCAGGGAGAAGCTTGCATAAGCGGGATACGACGGTTTAACGTAAGCCGCAGATCCCCCCTCATCACGAACCGCGCCCTCTGCAATAATTAGCTCACCAAGCCCGATATGTGACTGCATTGCGCCTGCAGACCCTACTCGGACAATATGAGTCACACCACAAAACTTAAGCTCTTCTACCGCAATGATCATTGAAGGTGCACCAATGCCCGTGCTGCAAACCGATATCGCTTTACCTTGATATTGACCAGTGAAGATTCGATATTCACGGTTTTCAGAGACCAGTTCAGCATGTTCAAGCAAGTTAGCGATTCGATTCGCTC
This sequence comes from Vibrio sp. 10N.261.55.A10, assembly GCF_041470825.1. NCBI lineage: Bacteria > Pseudomonadati > Pseudomonadota > Gammaproteobacteria > Vibrionales > Vibrionaceae > Vibrio > Vibrio sp. 10N.261.55.A10. The sequence continues at coordinate 5,654 of NZ_JBFRNC010000086.1, forward strand.
TATCTGGCTCACCACAAACAATAACTAACGGAGCAATTTGCGTTTCATCAACGCCAATATGAGGTTGCTTTGCCATCTTAACTCCTAAGAAGCCGTTGCTTGAGTGAGTGATTTATCACTATTTCGCTTTGCAGTTCGTGCCCACTCACGAGTACCGTTTGCCGCAATAAACATTAAGATTGTGTATTGTACCGACATTGCGTAAACGCCCTGTGTTGCATAAATACCAACACTAATAATGTTAATCACAATCCACAGTATCCAGTTTTCAACATACTTACGTGTCATAAGAACTTGAGCAACAATAGATAGAATGGTCATCGTTGCATCCCAGAATGGGAACGCATCCGGTTCAAGCACTGGCTCCGCTAAATCCGCACCAAATAGATTCAGGCTATCTACCGCGATGTTTGCTAGCGCAAAGAAGAATGGGTCGATGTACATAGTTAGCAAAGCAATAGAAATCGCACACGCTGCGGCCGTTGCTACTAATTTATTTTGGCTCAACCAACGAACTTCTAGCGTTTCACCTTGCTCATTAGGACGTGTCCATGCGTACCAACCGTAAATGTTGGCGCAAAAGAAAAAGAGTTGTAGAAGTAATAGTCCGTATAACTGAATTTGGAAAAAGATAACCGCGAATAAGGTGACATTCAGCAATCCGAACAGGTAGTTAATGGTTTTTTCTTGGCTTGCAAACCAAATACACAACAAACCAAACACGGTGCCGAATGCTTCAATCCAGCTCATTGCGTAGCCATCCCCTATTGGGATATTGACTAAAGTATTGTTGATATCAAGTAGGGCGAATAGGTCCATAGATGTGTCCTTTATTATTTGTTTTAGTGGCACCTATTTTATTGCGCCTCTCCAAATAAAAAGGAGGACATTTGTCCCCCCTAGAATGCATGCGATCATAAATCAGAATATTAAATCCGGAAAATCAATTTCACGGGAAGATGTCATAGCCCTCCCACAGTCTCGAACTCGAAACTCCAGCACCAGAACAGCCCCCTTCCAAAAACGAAATTTTAGCTTACTGGCTTAACGCCGATATCGCATTGACGGTTACGTTTGAGAAGCGCATGATTTTATTTCGAGCAGAATCGTTGTCTGGCGTGTTAACCGTGTAATCGCCCCAAAACTCGTTCTGTGCAACGTACTCAATTGTATGGCAGGTCACATGAATAAAGTAATTATGTTAGTAATGGGGCTGCTTTTTACCAGTCGATTGTTTGCCAGTATTGTTCCTCATGTTGGTCAACTTGAGCATGATGCGCCTATTCTCCTTCGCTCGGCATTGATTGTAGGGGTTGCGGCTTACGCGGTTTGGAGTGCATTTAAATACTTCAAAAAGATCAAGGCCTCAGATTCAGATCAACTGTAACGGCGAAAGTCCAAAAGCTTTTGAATAAGCCTCTAATTTCGATTACTGATCTGCGAAATAATCGACCAAGATTTTACGCCACTTTCGTGACTCACGAATCTTCAACAGGGCGCGGTTAATCTCTTCTTCGTACACGTTATTTTCAGTGATGATGAAACCGTAGTTGGACTTTTATAACTGATAAAACAACACCGCTATACCAAGCTTAAGTTTGATAGCTAGAAACTGACATAAACTGACTTTGTGCCGACGAACATAACTTTCCGCACTGAGTAATTTGGCTTTCTAGGAAGTAGATATTACGTCTACTTTTCACCCACTGGGCACGAACCTCCAGTTCTTGACCAATCAAAATCGGATGATGAAAACGAGAGGTTAAACTCACCGTCATCGCCTTGATATCATTCTGAAATAGACAATGCAACATCGCGCTGTCATGCAATGTAGTGACAATGCCACCTTGCATGATGCCATCGTAGCCCTCAGCTTTATCTGTTGGTACAATCTTGGCTCTGGTTTTATATTTAGCTACTGCCTCATTCTTAGTTAAAGTGTCATGCTCGCCAATAGCTTCAAAACAAATGGCGCTGTCGTTGAAAAAACCTTGGCTGCACACTTGGCAACGCCGATGATTGTGTGGAATGAAAACCTTCATACTTACCTTTACCCATAGATTGCTAGAGATTGATATGGCTCGACCAAAAAAACATCGCCAGTTGTGTACCCGTACGGCTTACTCTTGTTTTAAGCCCAATGGTGTTCCTATGGACGAGCTTCATAAAGAAGAATTGCTATTGGAAGAGCTCGAAGCCTTGCGCTTGGCTGATCAAGAAGGCCTGAGCCAGCTTCAAGCCGCTGAACAAATGCAGGTGTCTCGCCAAACGTTCGGCAACATTATCAAGCGTGCACGAGCTAAAGTCGCCAAGTGCATCGTCAATGGTCACGCGTTGGTGATTCAAAGTAGTTAATTAACGTGTTAGCCAGAAGTTATTTAACTCAGTGAGCGAGAACTCTGATGCTTACTTCGATACTTAGCTTGATGGCTCAGTAATCTGATACAGCTTTTTGCTTTGCCCTTCACACACATCCTTGCAATTGCATTCACGCTCAATATCTAACTGCGCCAATCCTCCACAGCTGCCTTTGATTGGCTTGCGCGAAAAAATCACGCCTATCGCCATCAATGTAACGACTCCGACAAACCCCAATAGCGTCAACAAAAAGGTCATTGTCGGAACCCTCGAATAGCATCTAGCTGATTAGGCTGTACCATTAGAATCGAAGCTTGTTTTTTGTGCCCGTTTTCGCCGCACGTTTTATTGCCACACCCACTATTTCTCGGCTCGCGACCATAATCGAGATCGGTCACTTCCCGTAGATTGTCGAAATCCAAAGCCCCGATTTCTGCCTTACCTGTCGATGCCAAGACTCGAATATCGTTATTGAACAAGTGCGCCAGCATCTTCTTACCAATATAACGAACCACCACAGATTTCACATCGTAAGAACGGAGAACCGAAATCCATTGCTTCTTTTTATTGCAAGAGGTGTCGGAGTCAATCAAAGGAACAATCTGTTTTATCTGTCGTTGTTCATCGACAATCGCGATCTGTGGGGAACGAGCAAAGTGGTTGCCAACATGAAGGTCGCGACAAGGTACTGCGTATAGCATAGTAACTTCCTGTTATTGATGATCAGGAGTTCAGCATACGCCCCATTATTGGCATATGCCAATAACTATCATGTGAAAAATAAGATTTACTGGATCGATAACTAAGATCACAAGCACCCAAACTTACCGTCATCTTCAGCCTATCTCAGTTACCTTTCAAATAACCATATATACTAGGGGGTAGTATTTTTACTGGGGGTATTTTTTGCGTTGTTAATGCCTGTTATCAAGAGCCAAGCTCAAACCCATTACAAAAAGGCCTCGCACAACCGAGAGCTTAATCGACTATTCAACGTCACACACTAGTCTGAATAATGTCGAATTAGGGACCAATCAAAGATGTTTATAGGAAAAATAGGTTGGATTGAAAATCAAGAATTGCAGTCGGCTTCAATGTAAACAAGCTTATAATTTGAAGTGAACAACGCATCGGGTTGTTATAATATAACATCACACTAAATTACCATCATTTCTCATGAAACAGCCATTTATTCTAATCGATGTCATCAATCGCCTCTCCACACGCTATGTAAGCCGTTTCTCGACATGCTTTCGCTCTCTCAAGGGCTTGACTGTTGGCCTAGCATTATTGTGTTTTGCGCCAAATCTATATGCCCACCCTCACTCTTGGATAGAGATGAAAACTCATATTGAGGGAGAGAATGGCATGATCACCGGTCTCTCTATGGAGTGGTCTTTTGATGCAATGACCTCGATGTACATGTTGGATGGAGAAGACGTCTCTGCCGATACAGAAACTGAAACATTCAAAAAGCTCGCTGCGTCTGTAATCGAAAACATGATGTACGAGCACTACTTCACGTACTTTTATGATGGTGAAGAGCCCATCAAATATCAGGTGGTTGAGAACGCAAAGTTTGAGCGTGATAAAGCCAAGATGGTTCTAACATTTGACCTACCACTTTCTAAACCTAAGCCTGTGACACGAAACTCGCTTCGCGTATTGATTTTTGACCCTAGTTACTTTGTCGACATGTCGTGGCTATCCAACAGCGACGTGACATTGTCACTTGAACTAGCAAGACAATGCCATTTAGAATTAATCGAGCCTAACCCGACGCCAGAGCAAATGAGTTATGCAATGTCTTTACCTGTCGATGCAGATCCAGATAACACGCTAGGCCAACTGTTTACACAATCGGTTGAGCTTCATTGTGCGGCGGTTCCCGCTTCTTAGTCGCAGTGGTTCGTTTCAGCCTTTAAGTCAGCGTCTAGCTGATTAAGCATGGCAACTAATTAACAGAAAGATTTCAGATATAGGTTCTTGTTAAATGAAGAAAAATCAATCCAAAATCAATCACTACCTCATTGGTGCTGGCGCGTTCGTGCTTATTGCTATTGGTGCGTATCAACTGTGGTCCATGTGGCCATCGTTAGTTATCTCTAGCATTCAATGGCAAAGAGAAGTCAATTCAGAACTTGCAGACCTGCTCTATGAAGCTAAATCCAACCCTTGGGGCGCAGGCAGTTACCTTATCGGGTTCAGCTTTATCTATGGCATGCTTCATTCTTTGGGGCCTGGGCACGGCAAAGTTATCGTGTCGACTTACTTAGCGACTCACCCAACCAAAGCCAAGGCGAGTTTAGTGCTTACGGTCGTCTCCGCTTTTTTACAAGCATTGGTCGCAATCTTACTAGTAAGCGTGTTGCTGTGGGGCTTTAGTGCTTCCATGCGAGTAGTGAATGACAAAGCGAATATGTTTGTTTCATTAAGCTTTGCCTTAGTCGCGGTCGTCGGCGCACTTATATGTTGGAAGGCTTTGAAAAACATCTACACCTCTATGCGTAAGCCTAAGCTGAAAGTGAAAGCCATCACTACACTCGCAACAGACACAGCTGCGACAATTTCAGCGCGTTCGCCAATGGCACTTCGTTCATCAATATCAGCCCCTTCTCCGATAATCGACGCTACTAGCACAATGCAAGCCGCAGCTAACACTCATGCAGATCATTCTCATGCCGACTGTGGGTGCGGCCACCAGCATGTAGCCGATGCAGACGCAATCAACAAAGCCTCAACGCTCCGAGAATATGCTGGAATTATAGTGACGATTGGCGTAAGACCGTGCACCGGAGCCATCATGGTACTGCTTTTCGCAAACATGGTTGGCCTATATTGGATGGGTGTTGTCAGTGCTTTTTCCATGGCGATTGGTACTGCTTTCACAACCTCGACGATTGCTATAATGACACTAACAGGCAAGAACTTGGTAAAACGCTATTTGGCAGCAGGTAACAAGAATAACAGTGCTTCACTAAAAGCCGCAGGTCATTATTTACAGCTATTCGGTGGTGTTTTACTTGTCTTAATTGGCTTGTTGCTAATGAGTGGACAAGACAGCGGTATGTCGCCTGTTTTCACTATGTAGCGAACGATGTAATAACAAACCTCAGTTTATTGCGACCTTTACCATTTTTACTAAAAAACACTAGCCCTTATCTCTCAAATCTGAATTAACAGCCACATAATTTCTACTAACCTTACTTTGCACAGCCAGTTAGGTTAGTAGTCAGCCATTCAGAACAGCGCGCTCTATGTAGTTCTGTAACAAACCTACATCCAACTTTGATTTTCCTATTCTTAGCTACTCTTTCATAAACTAACTTAGATTGTTCTAACAATATTAGAGCACTATCCCCCTCCTTTTGAAAATAAGGACATAACTTCCGCAATCCAGAAACTGCGATCGCACTCTTCCTATTTTGAAAAAAAATAGAGCAGCAGTTTTATCAATTGAGTAACAAGCCGAAATTATACCCAATAAATTTCACATCAAACTCCAAGCCTTTACCTTACAACTACAGATAGAGCTTTCTTCACCCAAATTCTTGGATAACCCATACTCAAAGGTAAACAAATGAAACTATACATTCCGAGCGCCACGCTCAGTGTTTTGTTACTTTCTCCGAGTTTCGCGAGTGCCGAAGATATACCTGATTCACACGAATTGCGTAATTTTTCGATGCGTTCACAAAGCTCTGGGATAGCGCCACCGCAAGAAGAACTCGGCGTTTATGTTGTCAATTCTGGTCCTGGTCTGGATACCGGTTGTACCTATGCTTCTGGCGGACCTCTACTTATATCTTTACCTGTTCCTATGGTCGTCAGCCCCAACGTTTTACAAAGTGACGGGAGAATTGCCCCAAGTAAGCTGGGCGATATGCAGCAAAAAGGCGTTATCGGTTCTAACGCAAGGATCAGCATGCCGGTCTTCGACATAGACTCCAATGCCAACGTCAGTAATATTGCTCCAGAAATAGATGTCGTGTCTTTTAACGGAAAATCTTTAGGTACGTTGCAAGGCGCTGATAACCGTTGGACGGATACTAACCTTCAAGTCGATATCAGTGATATCAAGTTCGGCCAAAACAATGAGATTCGCGTCGATATTGATACTGGCAATACGGGAGACAACTGGTGTATGTCTGTCGATTGGGTCTCAATCGAGTTTGATGTTGCCATTCCTGTGGTTCTTGCCCATGGCATTGCTGCACAATCAGACACTTGGGATGATGATACAGCTCCAGGCGTGCTTTCTAAACTTGATGACTATGGCATTCGTTATACTCGTTTCTCTGCTGACAAAAATGGAACCACAGCGACTAACGCTAATATCTTGAACAACAAAATTCAGGGTTTTCTCGATGAGTTGAAATCCGATAAAGTTCACGTCATTGCACACAGTAAAGGCGGGCTAGATACCCAAAACCTCAAGGCACTTAGCCCTTCCTTTGAGATAACCTCCCTTTCTACTTTCTCGACACCTCACCTTGGTAGTGTTGCAGCAGATTTGTCGGTGATAAAAATGGACCACTACGCCGATATCTACAGTAACGTCAGTGCCGATCCAAATAATTACGCTGGCAAGTACATGCAACTCCCAAATATACCGTTTGCGGGTCCTAAAATGCCTGGTATCCGTGATCTAACAACAGATACCGCATCGAACGCGCTCCAAATGCGTACTCGCGGCAATATTGCCAATACATTTTCTATTGGGGCAAATGCCGATCTCAACCAAGACGGTGTTATTGAGAAAGATCCTGATATCGTTGGTCTATTCCCATGGGGATCGCGTTGGGCGGGCGTTACCGCTTGGGAGGCACTAAGAAGCTTTAGTTCTGCGGCCTACCTCGATACTCAAACTCAATCGGTCACAATGCCAAGTGTGTATGGACCACAAGCTCATCCAATCACCATAGTCAGTTACCAAGCCATTCAAACAGTACCGCAAGAAAATGATGTTGTTGTGACCTTGGCAAGCGCTAACCCAAGTTATGCCAATGCATTGGGGAACGTATTGGCTAACCACTCAACAATGAAAACGGGACAAAACGTTGAACGTTTTCTACAACAAATTATTTCAATGCGCTAAGGAGTGGCCACAATGAAATTCATCAAGCAATTAGTGATGGTGTTCAGTCTTTTCTGTACCTTCATCACACCGGCTATCGCCAGTAATGCAATACCCGTTGGGATGAGTACAAGTACGACACTATCTCAGCCAGTGACTAGTAGCGATAACGAAGTCACAATGTTATTTACCATCGACAAAGCGGAAGCCCTAAAAGCAGAAATCATCGTGCCGTTGGATGATGCAACCGTATATTTAGTCAAGCCTAACGGGCAAGTCGCAACATCATCCAATGATGTGCAAGCGAACATCCTTTCAGGTGACACACAAAGTCCGCCGCTACCGGGCAGCTATGTATTTTTACCGGAAATCACTAACCCTGAACCTGGCGAATGGAAGATCGTCGTTGATTTTCCAAACCCAAGTTACAACACAGTAATCATTGCTCAGGTTGCGATCCAGTCCCCTATTGCGTTTGGCATGGCGATAGCCGCTAACCAATTTGTGGTCGGTGAACCAGTTCCTGTTTCTGCATTACTGACAAGCAAAGGGTTACCGATTACAGGTGCCCAAACCAACGCAGTGATCACTGATGAAACTGGAGTACAAACACGCCTAAAGCTTAAAGATGAAGGTGTCGATTTCGATGCTGTTGCTGAAGATGGTGTCTATAGCAATATTTTTGTTCCACCCGCTGAAGGGGATTACCTAATTGAAGGCACAACGTCTTTTGAAGAACATGGAACAACTATCACTCGCCAGACAAGTAAGAAAATCCACGTACTACCCGCTGACATTGAATTTGTCAGCCACTCACTCGCTCCACTGTTTTCCTCTGAAGGCTGTGTTATTGCCTTAGAGCAGCGCTTGGAACTTGATGTTAAATCCGCGGGGGATTTTGCCATTCATGGTTACCTCACCGATGGAATTGACGAACTGAACACAAGCAAACGTCTGCAACTCAAACCTGCGAAGCAAATCGTCACTCTACAGTACTCAACTGAAGATATTTTTGGCGCGTTTGATTCAGCGTCTACTTTGACCTCCAATCCGACGATCATCTACGCAATCACTCAAGATGACATACGAATTTCAGCCCCTCGAATTCAGTTTGAAGAATTGATTGATTTAGCATCTTTTGAGCGTTGCCGCGAACCGATTGAAGTCACGGGGAATTTAGTCACCACACCGACTATGTCGCAAGATGGCACCTACATTGATTCGCTGAATTTTGAGTTTCCTGTCCATGTTACGCGCAGTGGAACTTACACAGGTTCGGTAAATATCGTGGGTGCAGCCGGAGAGTATTTAGAGCTAGTGAGTTTCCAAGAGCCGCTTGAGGCTGGCGAAAACACCATCAAATTTACCGTTCCAGGTGACACGTTTAAGCAAGCCGATGGTCCTTATGAACTGAACGCACTGCTAATCTATAGTGGCGCTGACTCCTATCGACAAGGAGTCCTCGGTCAAACTCCACCATACCAAGCCTCTGATTTCAGTCCGCCAGTGAATGTGACCCTCCCCTCTAACCTATTCGGTTTAGAAAGAGAAAACTGGCAAGCAACCCCGGCAACACAAGTCACGCAACATCGTGTCGGCGGTTACTTAAGGGCGGGGGCTTCAATCCCATACGACTACGAAACACTAGCGAGTTTTGACTTAAGTGAAGTTCGAGGGAAAATTAAACAGGCAACGCTTATTGTTGATTTAGGAGATTCAACTCTTCAATTTCCATTCAACAATGTAACTGCGCATATCGTTAATCAAACTTGGTCTCCAAACACACTGGATTACGACACGTTCTGTGAGTCTTTTACAATATGTGCAGCATGGAGTAATCCACTCACACTCACTACATTCAACAACGTAGAAGCCGGTCAAACGCTTAGGTTTACCAACTCTAAACTATTAGAAGCATTAAATGAGAAGAGAGTGTCTGGGTTGAACAAACTAGATATTGCTCTTACCTCTTCTCCCTATGAAAGAAGTTTCTTCATTAACGTTAAGCAGGTGTCATTATTCATCGAGTACTGATCCTAAAACTGAAATAGAATAAGGCCATGCCCAAGGTATCGCTTTGGGCATGGCCTCTCAGAATGAACAGTGATGAACTTTGCAAGCTTCATATGTTTATTCTGTTAGAGCAGACTATGCCAGCCCCTCAACAGTAGTGATAAAGCACGCTAATCACTATAGACTCCATCAACCAACAAAATGAGATCGAAGTTTTATCCAAAAAGGCCAGTAGTCCCAACAACCGGGTGACTCCACAGATCTATCCATCCCATCACCAATTTTTTAGGTGACTTTAAAGATGCCCCTACACTAGTCTGATAGCTAAAGTTAGAATAGACCCGTTAAGTATCATCGATTTACAAAACAGAGCCAAAATATCTAAATAAAAACAGTGAGAAGCGATACAATAATCAAGTTGCAAAATTGCAGCGTGGGACACCTGCCCACTGACAGCCCATTCACAGAGAACCATAAAGTAGCCTCACATGTCTAAAGAACCCGGTTTCACTACAGAATACAAACTCGACAAGACGTTTTTCGCGGAGTGTTATGATCAAACTAGCCTTCCGACTCAATTTCCAAAAGCCTACTTAAAAGGAATACTGTTTCTTATTTTTGGTGTGGTTCTACTGGAATTTGAACTATTACCTAACGGCTATGTTGGCTGGTTCTTTATTGTTTTGAGTGTGATTGAAGCATTCAGTGTGTACTGCAAAAGAACCTGGTGGTTATGGCGACAAAAAATCAGCTCAGGCGCAGGCAGCAAAATTGTCTTTCAAGGTGACGCTAACGGAGTAAGTTACAAAAACCACAAAGCGACCAACACCATCGCGTGGAGTGACATCGACCAACTTGAGCAGACCGATCTTGGTTTTATCCTGCATATCGGTAAACAGCGCCAATATGTGAGTAAATCTTGTTTAAACGATGAAGCTATTGCCTTCATGATTGAACACCACGCCGCATCAAAAGCGAAATAACACCAATAAATGCCTGCTGATTTAGCAGGCATTTTTCTATCACTTTTAATTCTACGTATCGAATTACCGGACAATAACAATGAATACCGTGTACCAAATCAGTGATTGCCACCTTTCCGATGAATCCAGCTATGAGAACCTGCGCAGAGCACTGGAATACGTCAACAAAGACACGGCATGCAAGACCATCTTTCTGACTGGTGATATTTGTTGTAACCCAAAGTCTGGCGACTACGTTCGATTAGAGGCATTCATTAGGCAACACATTAGCGACCAATCCATTTACGTGATTGCGGGTAATCATGATGACTCTCGCTTAATGCGCACAGAGCTAAAAGGCTCGACGATTTATGTCACCGACAAAGCCACCATCGGTGAACGAGAGTTTGTGTTCCTAGACTCAAGCTTCAAGCCGCTAGACAGCCGCCACCCACTTGGTTCAGGGCGTATTGATAACCGCGGCATGGCTCAGCTAAAACAACAATTGAGAAAGGCCAATGATCCTATCGTGGTTGTTCACCACCCTGTCATTCCAGTCGGTGCAGATTGGATGAAAGCGATCCGCCTAGAGAACGATACTGATGTGATGAAAGTGCTTCGAAAATATCGCGTTCGTGACGTGTTCTGCGGTCATGGCCATGATGAAATAACAGCGACACAGCAAGGCATAACTCAATATATGGCCCCGTCGACAGCCTATGGCTTTGACCACTCGATCAATGAATACAATCGCAGCGAGAAGATAGGATTAAGTCGAATCTCGTTCTGTACTGATTCCATCAACTACCAAGCTGTCTATTTTTGAACCCTATCTTACTGTCTTAAACCTCATAGATTAGCTTTCAAATAAACCAAACTATATAGAGCTATGCCAATAGAAGAGGCTTGCGGCGATTCAATTTATCAATCTGTGATTGAAGCCCACAACCCAACTTCCACAACGGGTCAACGTTCAGTAGAAGAAATTACCTGGTTAGCACTGATGACTGTAAAACAAATGCACGATTTAGTTCGGCGCAATCTCGAAAACGAAGAGCTCGAAAACTAAAAGTTTGAAAAAGAATTATCTAGAAAACAGAAAGCTTGAAAGCTGAATACGTAGGATTATCGCCCCACTCTCACAAGTGACCAGAGCCTTGCAAACGTTATTACCCTAAGGTTTGCTAGCAAGGTCTTTGTGATTGATAATAAAAGCAATATAGGCGACAGTCCGCGATTCGAGCTTCTTCTGGTTGTATTGGTACTTTAACTATTGGTTATCTTGGAGGCGCAACTCTGAGCTTTTTGCCTCGTTTAGTTCGACAGTATATTGCTGAAAACCCCAATATTGATGTTGATCTTGTTGAGATGACGGCTTCTGAACAGATCGAAGCTCTGGACAAACGAGAGATCGATATTAGCTTCTCTCGCCCACTGCCGAACCTGCTTGTTGATGATTACACCTCGGTGACGATTTATACAGATAAGCTTGTTGCTGTTTTGCCCGTCACCCACGAGTTGGCTAAATACACCACCATTCAAATGAAACAACTGCAGCAAGACCCTTTCATCTTATTTGAACGTGAACAAGCGGTAGGATTATTTGACTCCATCATTACTCAATGTGACCTATCTGGATTCTCTCCAAATATAAAAAAACAACCCAACAACATGCAAACCGTGTTAACCCAAGTCTCTTCTGGCTTAGGTGTATCTATCGTTTTAGGCATACCTAACCCTGTGAGCTTATTCAACGCTTTAATCATGGCGTAGGTTTCACCAACCTGAGCATTATAGTTTCTTAAACTTAATCGCCCACCAAACAGTGTCTTTACACGGAACATAGCCGTCTCTGAAAGTGACCGTTTATGGTAACCGTACTTCTTTTTCCAATGTTTATTTGAGCCGTATAATTTCTGGCAAGCTACCGCCAGATTACGGGGGTGACCTCGTAACCAAAAAGCAGCACCTTCTCTCGGTGGAATAAGTGGAACAGCTTGTTTAATACGTATTGCTTCGTAGCATTGTCTTGTATCGTAAGCACCATCACCAGATATCTCATTGATTCTACGACGAGTTTGATTCAGTAAATTAGGAAGAGCTTCACCGTCAGTGACATTCGATAAACTTAACTCAGCCGCAATGATTTCATGAGTGCCAGTGTCTACGGCTAAATGGAGCTTACGCCAAACTCGACGCTTCCCGTCAGTACCATGTTTTTTTACTTTCCATTCACCTTCACCGTAGACCTTTAGCCCTGTTGCATCAATGGCTAAATGCTGTATTGCGCCTCGGGTCTTTGTCTTGAATGACACATTAACCGTTTTGGCTCGTTTACTGATGCATGAATAATGAGGACATGACAACGGGAGTTGAGCGAGTTTGAAAACAGAATCGATGAATCCTTGTAACGCTCTCAACGGCATCGCGAATACTCGTTTAACCATGAGGGCGGTCGTAATGGCTAAGTCACTAAACAATCGAGGTCGACCTCGTTTACCTTGCTTGAGTTGCTTCCACTGTTGAATCGCTTCCTCATCAATCCAGAATGTCAGTGAACCACGATTGATTAGGGCTTGGTTATATTGTTTCCAGTTAGTTGTTCTGTAGCGAGGCTTTGGCATTGCTCTAAGTATGTGAGTGAACTTAGATGATCTGATCGTAGCTTTAAGCATTAGTTCCCTGATTTAGGAAACAAAGCCTTTGTTACTCGTCGGTATAACCGTGTTACGCGGAGCAAGTCGATCTTTTCTCGTAATATCAATCATCATTAGCTCCCTTGGCATTAGCTTCTTCCTTTATAGCGCCCTAATTGCGCCTTCTGTTACTTCTAGGATCGAGGCTCGAAGTATTCTCGTTGTGACGATATGTATCTTAGCCCTCTGTGCAAACTATTCAGGGGAAAAGCACGATAACAGAGAAGCAAAGTGTCTGTTGAATCTGACCCTGTTTATCAACATTCTCTATATGGCAATTAGGGGCGTACTTGCTCATACCAAAGGAACGAATTCGAACTATTACCTGATATCAGATATTCATAAATTGTCTTTCGTTATCATGACAATCACAATTGTTAGCCTCGCATTTTCAGTGTTTTGGATCTTAACTGATCGTTTGTTGAAGCAGACCTATCGTTCATCGATCACTGATGAACAAACCGGCCTTTATAACCGTAGAGGCCTAGCAGAACTGATACCCAAGCTTGTTCAACCAGGCCGAGAGAGTGACATTTCTGTACTGATTGCCGACCTAGATCACTTCAAAAAAATTAATGATACCTATGGTCATGACAAGGGAGATGATGTGATTAAGCACTTTGGTCAAATTCTTGAAGATACATGCCGCACAAGCGATTTCTGTTTTCGCTATGGTGGAGAAGAGTTTGTTGTCATGTTACCTAGAGCGAATAAAGTTCAAGCAATGCAGATAGCTGAAAGAATAAGAAACCACGCAAAACACAACTCCAATCAAGAGCTCTCTTCTGGCACGTATACTGTCAGCATTGGAGTGACTCAAGCCCTCATAAACGATGACTGGAATTCATTAATTAAAAGAGCGGATAACGCCCTCTACGACGCAAAATCTCAAGGGCGCGATTGCATTGTTGAGCGTTAAGGCGAGTTGTAAAACAGTGTAAATACTCTTCCATCACAAAACATGTTGGCTAAGATTCAAGAAGTTAAACACACACAACAAGTAAGGTTAGCAAGGATGCGCATTTTTCGGTTTGTTTTAGCGATAGCATTATTGGCGTCGTCGTCCGTAGTGATGGCAAAAGATAGCGACATGATTCGTGATATCACTCGGGAGTAAGTCGATGAAAAAGCGCTTACCGATGCAATCGCTTCAAGAACATTGTCTTGGCTAACGGGAAGCTCATCTAATAATGACTATATGTCTGTTGGTCGCATGGCTAACTACTTTGGTTTTGTTGGTTTGCGCGTGGCAAGTGGACATAGCCTTTCTCGAAGCCAAGTTGCCAAGCAAACTTTGTCTGTCCTCGACTCTCAGCAACGAAACACTTTGCTAGCGTTGCTTGAACAACAAAAAACTCCTTTTGAGCAAGTTGCAAAAAGTCGATTTGCCATGAACAGAGCATTAGAAGGGTTATTAATCGGAGAGAGCATCTCGGAAGAAGAATTCCTCGAACTTGGGCAGCGCTATGGTCAGCATGAAGCCCAACTCGGCGAAATAATCGCTGAAGCCTTTGGCAAGATTATCCAAACTTTAACGGAAGAACAGAAACAGCAGCTCGACGCTATTCGACATGCTCACCTCAACGGAAAAGGTCAAGAGCTAGCAAAAGGTAACTCTAAGCCAAAGATTAAACTCAATAAAAATGACAAAAAAGAGCTAACCAACCTCGCAGCTCGCTTCTTAAGCTGGTCTACAGGTAGTGAAATGTTTAATGACTTCGAGGTAGTGGGAAAACCTAGCCAGCACTTTGGTTTTGTAAGCTTAAGAATGGCTTCTAATCACGGGGTTAAACGAGGCCAAGTATCTAAAGAGGTAATGTCATTACTCACTGCAGATCAACGAAAGGTACTGGAACAGGCTGCCAAAAGTAATATTGATGAGTTTAATCGTTTTATCGAGCAACGCGGAAACCTAATGCGCAACTTAGAAGTCGCACAAAATGGTCAATCGATTGAGACCGAAAATGTACTCAGATATGGTCGTGAGGTCGGAAAGGTTGAAGCCAGCATGACCTGGAGCCAAGCGATGGCCATGCTCAAAGTACGAGCATCATTAACAGATGAACAGTCTCAATCTCTACTCAGTATTCGCAACAAATATACCGCAGTTGGCGATCAAAACTTACCGAAAAATAGTGTAGAGCGAGGTCGCCAGCTTTACTCACAATGTAGCTTGTGTCATTCAGACAGCTCGACCACTGCTCCCAATTTGAATTCAATTGTTGGTCGTAAAGTGGCTTCAGATGACAGCTATAACAACTACTCTAAAGCCATCCTCGATTTTTCTGGCAGCCATAAGGTTTGGACGGAACCCTTGCTAAAGCAATTTATTGCATCACCTAAAACTCTGATTCCAGGCACATATATGGGGTTCTCAGGCTTGCGAAATACTCAGGATCAACAAGCGTTAGTCGACTATCTAAGTTCGTTAAATTAGCTGTTTGGGGCGAATTCAAAGAGCCAAACTCATTGAAGAACCGATAGCGAATACGCCAAAGTGTGCGGCGTATTCGCTTAACTATTTTGGCGGTAAGTGAAGGTCTTTCACACTCACCTCTCATAAGCCGATAACCGAGCTATCCCCCTTAAAGCGACTCTAGAACTTCCCGCCATTTACCCATTCTGCTTTTGGTGGCACGGGCTCTTGGTTTACCCATATCTCTTTAATTTGACCTCCCTCAACTCGGAATAGATCAAAACGCGCAACCTCGAGACCATTATCAATAACTCGGCTGTAAGCTGCTACGAAGTTACCTTGACCGACAATCTTGAACACTTGGTCATAGCCACCAATATAGCTATCTAAAGGGCTCACATCTGAGGCTTGATAAACGGCTAGCTCTTCGTGCTGGAGATACTTTGATAGCTTGTCTTTCTGCCCTAGTACCATGACATCACATAAAAAATCAAGGATAAGGTTCTTATTCTCCTCTGTTTTATCTAAGTCAGTATGATTGATTGGCCCTTGCAGTCGACCTTCCCCTTCCGTCGGTTGAGCTTCGAAGGCAGAAATCACATCCCAATGTTCAATAATTTTATCGTCATTATCGGTATCGAATAGATCCGTAGTCACCCACTTATATTCGCCATTATTAATATCTTGGAATGCTTGAACAAACACGAATTGGCCATCGACGATTGAACGTATGATCTTTATGTCTCTAACAGGGCAGCGTTTTAAGAACGGTTCGAAGAACTCAACAAAACCATCAATACCGTTGCGAACCCCAGTGCTATGTTGAGTATAACGTTGACCGGTGTACTTCGTTACCGCCTCTAATGCATGACCATCTCGGATACCTTCCATATACAGATTAGTCGCATTCGCTAGCTTATTGCTCATAGATAGTTTCTCCAAACTTAATAGTGCCAAAGTACGTTATTTGGCTCGTACACTGAAACTCAGAACTAGATTGTCTCAGGTGTCCTTTTAACTGTCGGATTGTTGAATAGGCTCTTCGCGTCGCTATTCAAAACCAAGTTAAGCTCGATATACGTCTACAGCATATCGAGCCTTTACAACCTAATTGGTCACTGTGGTTACTGTTTGGCGTGATAAGCTTTAGATACTGCGTAGCTATCCTCAAACCAGTTCCAACTCTTCACTTTGCCATCTTCAACCTGAACTCGAACCGCCCAGCTGAATTTACCCGTGTCTACACCAGATTCATTCGCAATGGCACTCATGCTGCCCATGAATACTGCTTGGTCGCCGTTTACAAAACTATAGTCTGTTGACCAGCTTGTGACTTTCAAACCTGCGCCAAATAGAGGAAAGAAAGTGTTGAGCACTTTTTCTTTTGACTCCCAGTTACCGATCCAAGGGATGTCGGCGTCACCTTCGTTGTGCCAGACAAAATCATCGGCCATTAATGACTCGAGTTTTGCCATATCACCTGAGCCTGCCGCCCATAAGAATGCTTGAGCCGTTTCTAGTGTCTTTGCTGAATCGACTGCTTTTGTTTCATCTGCAAGGGCTGGAGTGAATTGAAAGAAAGCCAGAAGACTCGCTAGACCGATAAGTAGATTTTTCTTTAACATTTTCTTTCTCCTGATTGTCAATTTTGAAGCTCAATGCTTGGGAGATTAAAAGTGCCATCAGTGCATGCTTTGAACTTCAGTTCTGTTTGTTGCCTTGTTGAGATAACTATAGCTGTGCTAAATTTTTGGTAAACTCACTAATTGAACACGTTGGATATGCGCAAATGCACAACATAAGATGGGATGACCTGCAATATGTTCTAACAGTGGCGAATGAAGGATCCCTGTCGGCCGCGGCAAGAGCACTTGGTGTAAACCACAGCACCGTTTTACGTCGTATTGACACCTTTGAGTATCGTCACAAATTACGAATTTTCCATAAACTTCCTACCGGATACAAACTAACGGTTGAAGGGCAAAAGCTTCTGGAGTCAGCTCTCGCTATCGAATCCACAGTAAGAGAATTGGAGCACAAGGTTTTTGGACAGGAATTGAAGCTAGAAGGTACGCTAAGAATAACGACGACCGATGCGTTATCTCGCCTCATTCTGGGTACTCATTTGGCTGCTTTTCATCGGCTTTATCCAAAAATTCAGTTAGAACTCAGCCTCACATCTCGTCAATTGGATATTTCACACCTAGATGCAGATATCGCGATTCGCCCGGCAAATGAGTTGCCAGCCCATTTAGTTGGGACCAAGTTAAGTAAAATTGCCTTTGGTGTTTACGGATCGCCAGAATATATAAATGGCCTTAAGAGTAAGCACCCCTTAAAGTCTGCATCTTGGTTAATGATGCATAGAGGCAGTGCTTCGCTACAGGTTTCTGAACTGATTTCGGAAGACAAAATTGTCATGAAAGCCGACTCTTTTGAGCCCCTGATCATCGCGGCTGAAAATCAGATGGGGTTAGCCTACTTACCCTGCTTTTTAGGTAACAGTAAGGGAACTCTGCAAAGAGTAGATATGGAAGTGATGCACCAAAATACAGACCTATGGATGATGACGCATAAAGATTTAGAAGATTCAGCCAAAGTAAAAGCATTTTTTAATTTTATGAAAGGCGCAATCAAATCAGACCATAATCGGTTGGCCGGATTTGATTATTAGCGAACGAGTGCCGGCTCTTCACCATTAGGCTTACGAACAAAATGACACAAAGCCCACAGCACAAACAAAGTCACAGTCAGCTCCCAAGCGCGTAGGAAGGTACTTTCCAACCCTAAATTGCTACTGGTCATGTACAACTGAATCGGCAGCATAGTCGCCAATAACGCATCGGCATGAATGTCTCTGGCTGAACCTTTCGCTTTGGCCATTGATGCGGTGATCATAAAGGCAAATAAACCCAACACCATGGTGTAGTAACCGAATGTAGATTGATGCCCTGCCATCAACAAGGTGAACACCACGGCGAATGCACAGCCGCCCACTTGAGTTTGAAAACGGCGGTCAACCACGTCGATAAAGCTTTTGTGTGTGGTTTGGGTTGCAGCAGCAATCACTGGCACCATGCAGAACGTTGCAGAGATAATGTCAACAATCATCAAGAATGCCAAACCAAGACCAATCAACGCGAGTGAAATTGCTCTGCTCTCAAATGTGACAGGCTGTTCTTTAAATACAGGAGGCTTATTTCCTTGCTCAACAGGGAACAGAGCCACCATGGTTTTTGCTACTACCATGGTAATCAACATGGATACCAAAATTTCATGAATACGCATCGGCATATCCATGGTGGTATGCTGAGCAAACACCACAATCAAAATCCAGTTGAAGGTTGGCATCAACATTTTACCTTTCTTCGCTGGCGTAGTGGCTCGACGACGCATAAAGTCGAAGAAGAACAGGCTGATGGTCCACACCACAAACGGATGCTGTGAAAATACCTCAGTCACCACCAACGCTGTACTTGCTGCCAATAAAGTGGGTGCCAAGGTACGGATCAGACCAAGCCAAGAGTAATCTTTATTCTTGGTCATGATGATGGTTGGATACAACGCCAGATAAACGGGAGAGTCTAGGTTTAGTAGCTTTCCCAACACCATACAAATCGTCACAGTAAGTGCGACACGCAGCGCTTCATTACGTTGAGAATGACCCTGTGCGGTGTTTTCGAATGTCCACATAGTCATCTCCTACTAATAGATGTAGCGAAATGTTGAAACCAAGTGAATCCAAGCCGAGCCAATAACGTGCATTATTGGGTTACCGCTTTCAACAATCACACTCGCTCGTGAACCTGAGATCATCGAAGGATCCAGTTCGTTAACTGTAATGCGGGTACGTACTTTCTGTTGCTCACGGATCCAACGCGTATCATTAGTCACGCTAGACAGCTTGCCATTGGCATTATTGGTGTCGTAAATCGCACGCTCTTGGCTACTCACTTCACCCGTAAAGACTTTGCCCGGTAGCGCATCAAAAGAGACCAAAACTTCGCGGCCATTAGTAAGCTTATCAATGCCTTTCTCATTGAAGTCTGCACTGATCCACGCATGAGCTTCGTCCACCAGCAGCAATGATGAAGTGCCTTGAGTGATATAACTGCCCGATTGCAATTGTAAGTTGGTCACGACACCTTCCGTTTGCGCGACGACTTGAGTGTGGCCTAAATCCAGTTCCGCACTGGCAAGTTTTGCTTCTGCTAATTCAATGGCCGCTGTGCGGTCTTGGGTCGATAACTCAACCTCAATGCGTTTCACTTCCGCGTTCGCAGCTTCAACCGCACTACTCGCAACTTGTGTATTGGTGATTGCATCATCAAGATCTTGTTCAGTCGCAAGCCCTTTGTTACGCAGTTTTTGGTTACGTGCGAGTTTCTGTTTCGCGTTGTGATATTCGAATTCTCGTTGGCTTTGTGTTTGTTTCGCTGCTGCTAATTGCTGCCATTTCGCTGAATCAGAGTCACGCGCTTGATGCAGTTCGGCTTTCGCTTGTGCCACTTTCAATTGGTAGCTACTGGCATCGATAGCAAATAATGGCTGACCTTTTTCAACCAACTCGCCATTACTAACCATGACATCGGTAATCACACCGGACACTTCTGGCGCAATGGTCGCCACGTTACGATACAAAGTCGCTTGAGTGGTGAAAGGGGAAACATTATCTGAGATGACTAAAAAAGCGGAGAACAATGCTGCCGCTGAAAAAACAGTGTAAATCGCGTATCTATAAAAATTTTCGTTCATGCTTGTGCCTAGTTTTCATTCGTTATAAAGCGCCGCGCTCACGGCTTATTCGATTCTCTTTTCTACGAAAACTAGGTTATAACCATTCACAATTGGAAAATATAGCCAATAAAAGAAGTATGGATTCCACATTTGGAAAGGTTGATGATTTGTACCGATTTCGCTCAGTGGTTGAGCGAAAAGGTCAGATAAGGGTGTATTGAAACGTTAGAATTCCGTTCATCCCCTTTCCTTCCCTACGCTCAATAAAAGATTGAAGAAGTAAGCCGTACCCAGTTACATTCCATTAGATTACTGAATTTGAACTAGCTTCTTATGGTTAAAATGCCTATTGTACAAACCATAAAATTATAAAGACTCACGGCCTTTGCCACAGAGACTCTCCATTTAAAGCGAAAAGACTTACTATGAATTTTGATATCAATGCACTGAAACATCACCAACTGGTCGAAGATGGTCAATTAGAAGGGTGTTACATTCATCAGCCTGTGCAAGGCAGTCAGCCAGATGACAAAGCCGTTTTAGAAGAGCGCCAAGCGCTGGAAAGCCAAGGATATAAGGTGGTTCAGGTTAAAGCGAAAGGCGGAACAACTACGTTTGCCGAGGCTATGCAAGAGCTTGCGAAAAAGACAGGCCACCAGCCAAAATAGTAAGTGACTTGGTAAACCAATATGGTCACTAGGTTCTATATCAAGAAAGCACCCTACCGACTACTGAGTCAGCAGGGTGCTTTTTTATTGACGGCCTTTTAACTGACTAATCTTGTTAACTTTTCTTACTGAGCTAAGTTACCGACCTAAGTTACTGACTCAGCTGACTGAACTTCGGCAAGCTCTTCACAAACCTCTGGTGTACATCCATATAAGTTTGCATATAGATTTCATCGATATTGTCACTACTCGGGAAGCTGGATGAGAAATCTACGTGGTTGCGGTCGATAGACAATTTAGCGGCCTCGACAATATGAGCGATGAACATTCTCGGATCTTCCAAGCCAATAGAGATACGCATTGTGGTCGGTTTGATGCCTGTTTCATTAAGCGCTTCATCACTGAGTTCTGAATGCGTAGTCAGGGCTGGGCACAGCGCCACGGTGTTGGTTTGCCCTAAGCTCACTTGCATGCCGATTGCTGGCTCAAGCATGTCGAAGAACTGTTTGAATCCATCTCGATTGATTGGCGCACGATCGCCGTTACCTTCCATATCGATTGTGAAAAGCGCCGCTGGCAAACCCAAGTACATGTTGTTCTGGCAGTGTTCATAGTTGTCACTGTCTGGCAAAGCAGGACACGATACGTTGATGTCAGGGTGAGCATCAAAGATCTTCGCGAGAGTCAGTGTATTAATCGTTTTTTGCACCACTCGCATCTCATACGTTTTCATACCATTGAGCACTTCAAACGCTTTGTCTGCGTCTAGGAATGCGCCCTTAATGTAGTACACATTCCAAAACAGCGTTTCGTTCCATGGAATGGTGACCTCATCGCCATTGGGTTTGGTGAAAATCACCTCATCTCCTTTTGGCACAAACATAGTCTCATTACGACCAATCACAACCCCAGCGGTTGTGGTGCCAGAACCCGCCAGTTCTTTGGTGTAGGAGTGAATCACATAATCTGGTCTTTCCATCACATCATCACGTTTTAGTACTGGATGCAGTAATGGTGTACCCACTGTAGAGTCGACAATCACATCCCAACCACGAACGTGACCAGCTTTACTGATGCTAGCAACATCTAAAACGTATCCATGCGGGTTACACGGTGACTCTAGGTAAACGTAAATCTTCTTACCTGCGGCCAGGCGATCCGCGTATTTATCGGCAACCTCATCAAGACGAGCCGCAAACTCATCACCTGAGTAACCATCGGCCCACTCTACCGCGACATTCAGGTTAGACGGCTTGCCAAACCAATCTTCCAACAACTGATAGGAACCGCCATAGATGTTGCGTGAGGCCAAGACAATGTCTTCATGCCCGAGTAAATGGCTCAACAACCCATCAATAGCCGCCATCCCCGAGTTAAAGTTCCATGCGAGGTATTCGTTGGCTCTAGAGCCTGCCTCAATATCAACCATATGATTAGCCAGTGAAATCGATGTTGGGTTAAGCAGTCGAGAATAAATATCGTGCAGCGGTTCTTTACCGTTGAACGCATCTTCAATCCATTCTGTACAGGCAAATAAATAGGTCGCAGTGCGCGTAATAACCGGGCTTGCCGAGAAGATAGCCGCCACATTATCGAAGATAGGATACGCGCCTTTAGACGCAAAGTTGCCATTATTGGTGGCAATGGATTGGTAAGTGGCACGCATCGGGTTTTGCAGGTTATCGAGGATCTTAGCGATCTGGAATGACAGGAAACGTTTGGCGTTAAACCAGGCGATTCGGTCACTCTTGTCGAGTTCTGAAAGTCCATCAACGGTCAATGCCCAAAGGTCGTGAGTCTTGGTATTGGCTTTGTACAGCGTCGTCGCCAGTTCGATAAGCGTGACGCCGTAATCACTGTTTGGATCGATACCAAAGTGCTTTGCTTGCTCAATCGCAAGGGCTTCTGCTTGTTCGTGTTTGGTGGTTTTACGCAGCGGGCTAAGTTGAGTTGAAGTATTCATAATTCCTAAGTCATTCCATGCTTGTTGTTCCTTCTTTAATTTTAGTTTTGGGCAGATGTTAAAAATTGCTATTTGCGAAGTAAGACATACACTTTGAGCAATAATATTGCCAAACTAAATTCAATATTGATGGATTATGCCAATGGACGAGATCGACAAGAAAATACTGGCTGAACTGCAAAACAACGCTCGGCTGTCTAATCAAGAGTTGGCCGATCGAGTAGCATTGTCGCCCTCTCCTTGCTTACGCCGAGTTCGAGCATTAGAGAAACAAGGGATAATTCGTGGTTACCACGCCAGTGTCGACCAAGAAGCGTGTGGCCTGCCAGTCAATGTGTTTGTGTTGGTGAAACTTGAAAAGCCGACAGAAGAGAACATGCGAGACTTTGAGCAGCACATTGAAGTGATTGACGAGGTGTTAGAGTGTTTTCTGATGACGGGCAATCACGACTACCTATTGCATGTAGTCAGTGAATCGCTAAAAAGCTACGAGCAGTTCATCCGTAAACAACTAACTCGCCTGCCTAATATTGCTTCTATTGAATCCAGCTTCGCCTTCGGTCAGGTAAAAACTAAGACCAAGTTGCCAGTGAGGTAATTAGAAACGACTTAATTTGTCTGTGCTGAAGGCATTGGATAATCATCTCCAATCATACAGATAAGAGCGCCACCAAAAGCTTTGTCGTAACGTATTTTTCCTGTCGCATCTGAGCTTTCTATACTCGAACTGCCGTCCACAATCTGATTAATTTCTTGTGCGACTTTTGTTGGTACCAACCAGATACAAGCTGCAACAGAGCAAGTGGATGATGACGATTCGCAACCTGTCTCGGAGCTTCCTCTTATCCAAAGACTATCCTTTTCCTTAAGCAGTAATTGCGTTGCTATGTAATCTGGGTGGTCGATGTACTGATCGCCACCTATCCATGTATCGCCATAAGGTAGATATGGTCCTCGCCATGTTGATAAGCCCGGATTTTCAATTAAGTGATTGATGTTTAAGTAGCCGAAGTTCGTGTCGGTATCGGAAGTAATTGGAGGTAAAGAGCCATTGTCATGAGAATATTGCTCCGCTGCATCCAAGACAGTATTCAGTTGCCCGATCAAAAATGTTGCCTCATCGACACGGGAAATACGATTACCGATCTGGTTGTAGATAAAAAATGCGGCAATGAGCATGAGTAAACTAAACGATGCAAGTTTCCATTTTTCTATCTGACGCAAAAGTCTTAACATCTATTTTTTATCTCTCATCAAAAGGTTCTAATAACGCTATGGCTTCCCTTATAAGGAAAGATTATACCAGAGTAAAATCAAGCGTTTTGCATTGAAACTTACTTGTCCATGTCTGCGGAAAATAAGCCTAGCTCTAATGTGCCCAACTTCGATTTAGAGCCTCCCTAAAAACAAACAATCATCACACCCGACTTCACTGACTTAACCCTCAAATCAACCTTGTATTGAATTGCTCCGTAAAACAAACCAAAGCGATGGAAATCGATTCGAAGTGATCGTTTTATCGGACTGTCATCTAATTTTTGTACTTTGATATAACAAATAGCTCAAAAGTTATTGAGCGATCGTTCAATTATATCAAATTTTCCACTATAGTTGATTGGTCAAACAACTCACAACAAGGAAAAGTTATGAATCAAAATACCGAATCTCAATCAACGCCGACTCGATCTATCCCTCAAGAAGCATTTGATTGGTACGACGAATATGCACACGGCCTGATTGATCGCAGAGAGTTTATGGCTCGTCTATCTGGGCTAGCTGTACTTGGCTTAACCATGACGACGCTAACTTCTGCACTGATTCCTAATTATGCGCAGGCAGAGCAAGTCTCTTTCAATGACCCTTCCATCAAAGCAACCTACGAGAAGTTTCCTTCACCTAAAGGACACGGCGAAGGCTATGGTTACTTGGTTGTACCCAAAGAGTTAGAGGGCAATGCGCCTGTTGTATTGGTCATTCATGAAAATAGAGGCCTCAATCCATACATAAAGGATGTGGCAAGACGACTCGCAGCCGCGGGGTTTATTGCGTTTGCACCTGATGCACTCTATTCGCTTGGTGGGTATCCAGGTAATGATGATGAAGGTCGAGCAATGCAAAAATCATTATCCAGAGAGAAAATCGAAGAAGACTTTATCGCAGCGGCAAACTTCTTGAAGTCCCATGAAAAAAGTAACGGTAAGCTAGGCGCAGTCGGTTTCTGCTTCGGTGGCTATATCGTGAATATGTTGGCCGCTGTCATGCCAGAGCAACTCGATGCAGGCGTTCCATTTTATGGTACTCCTGCCGCACCAGATTTAAGAAAAAATGTAAAAGGCCCCTTGCTCATCCAATTTGCGGGAATCGATAAACGCGTGAATGCGACTTGGCCAGATTATGAAGCCGAACTCAAAGAGAACGAAGCAGACTACACAGCTTACATCTATGACGGCGTGAACCATGGCTTCCATAACGATTCAACTGGCCGCTATGCTGAAGAAGAAGCAGAGTTAGCTTGGAAACGTACACTTGAGTTCTTTAACCAAAAGCTTTCTTAATAGTTAGCTTTACTGAACCCGTTTTCTTTAGATTCCGAGTGACTGCCCTATTCCCTACAAAACCCAAAAGGCCTCGCACTCGCGAGGCCTTTGTTGGTCGGTAATCAGTTCCTCCCTTTTCCCATTACCAACAATAGGTTTGAGATGTAAACCAAGGGGGTTAGAAGGGGATTGTCGGTCGAGTCTCACGTACAGAAGCCTCGTTGATTCACTGACTTAACCGCTCATCAATGTAACTTCGCTTCAAACAAACCTATTGACCCGATCGCGCAAATAGATAATATAGATAGCTAGACGTCTACATGTCTTTTATTTATTAAATGGAGTTATCATGAACAGCTACAAAAAAATCACAGCATCCCTGTTGGCATTAGCTTTCGTATTCGGTGTAACAGGATGTGGAAAAAAAGACGAGGCTGTCATCAAGATTGGGGCGACAGTTGGCCCACATGCACAAGTTGTACAGGCAGTCGCCAAAGAAGCAGCAAAGCAAGGGATTAACATTGAGCTAGTTGAATTCTCAGACTACATCACCCCTAACGCAGCATTAGATGATGGAAGTATCCAACTCAATAGCTACCAACATCAGCCATTTCTCGACAACTTTAACGACAATCACGATAGCAAGTTAGTTTCTATCGGACGTTCAATTTTGATGCGTATGGGCGTTTACTCGAACAAGTACACTTCGCTTGATTCTATTCCCGAAAACGCTCGAATCGCGATTCCAAACGATCCAACGAATGGCGGGCGTGGACTATTACTGCTTGAAGATGCAGGGCTGATCTCATTAAAAGACAACGCTGGTTTCAACGCGTCTTTAAACGATATTGTTAGCAACCCGAAGAACATTCGATTTGTTGAAGTGGATGCCGCGCAGCTACCCCGCTCTCTTGACGATGTAGATGCTGCTGCAATCACCATGAACTATGTAATGTCGGCTGGACTCGACCCTAAGAAACAAGGCATTTACTTAGAGAAAAAAGACGCACCTTTAGCAGTGATGGTTGTTGCGGCGCGAGAAGAAGACAAAAATAATGAAACGTATAAAAAGATTATCTCAATTTACCACTCACAAGAGATCAATGACTTTTTAGACAGCACTTTCAAAGGCACCATCGAAGCCGCAAATTAAGCTAAATCGTTTCAGATTTGGCGTTGCATGATACTCATAAAGCAACGCCAGATTTGAGTTGGCGGGTTGTCGTTGACGCATTCCAGCTTCTTTTCAAATTAGAGAGCAAAGCTTTAGTTACTTGAATGGAGGTTGAAAACCATATCGTCAGAGCAGATTATGTAAGCATAAAATTCAATTAAATCTGGGGGCTTTGCATGAAAAAAGAAGTGATACTTTTTGATATAAACGAAACGGTTTTAAATTTGGAGTCATTACAGCCTAAATTTAAAGCGGTGTTTGGAAAGGAGGATGCATTATCACTTTGGTTTTCAAAGCTTTTACACTCTTCAACGGTTTGCATCGCAACAAACGTAAAATCTACTTTTTCTGAATTAGCGAATGCAGCGCTCAACGCTATTGCACAACGGTACAAGTGTGATTTAACGGCGGAAAGCAAAGGTGCCTTGTTAACTTCTTTTGCCAATCTACCACCGCACACAGATATCAAAGCGTCTTTGCTCAAATTGCGCGAGAACGGGTTTAAAACCGTCGCTTTTTCCAACTCATCCCTCGATCTCATCACTTCTCAAATCAAGAACTCAGGCTTAGAAGATTATTTCGACACCGTCATTTCCGTTGAAGAAACAGGCAGTTTCAAACCCAATTCAGATGTGTATAACTTTGCAGCCGAAACTTTAAAAGAGCCTGTCGAAAACCTTCGTCTTGTCGCTACTCATGATTGGGACACTCATGGTGCGCTATCCGCTGGCTTACAAGCAGCCTATATAGACCGAACAGGAGTTGAGTATCATTCCTTGTATTTGAAACCGGAGATTAGCTCAAGGACGATGAATGGTGTGGTGGAACAAATAATTAAGCACAATTTAGACAAGTAAAATCTCAAGAGACTTTTCTACTCCTGATTCGATACAACCACCCTGTAGTGGTCAACAAATTCCGGACACTGACTTAACCGCTTTGATCAACCTTGTGTTGAACTGCTCTGGTTATAGAGACGCTGTCGGTTACCTAAAAACTGCAGTTACCTAGCAACAAATATAAGCTAGAAACTACTGTAAGAATGAGGAACGCGTTTGTCTTCATCCCAGCCTAATAACTCAATATTGGTCAATGACTTGCGCTTCTCGTTACACAGTGAAGCGATATTGATGATAGGCAGTTGGCTACGAAACTGCGCGGTAAGTATTACCTTTTTACTTTCACTCAGGCTGCTTCGACATTGCGCCAAAACCGCTTCAGTATCTAGTTGGTGTGCGTTCTCGATAATTTGGATATCAGCATTCTCTTGATAGCAATCTATCAACCAAGATACAGCAGGCTCTTCTATGCTGGTGAGCACGATGACATCTTTTGTTGTGACCAATTCTTTGAGTTCAGATAGTTTGAGTTCAGTTTCCATAGTTACCCTCATTCAGCAGCAAATACATTAAAGTCGATTGCCCAGTTTAGCCTGTGCTAAGTGGTAGCCTCTGTCGATCATCTCTTGTGAGCGATCAAACTCTAGGGTGCCACAAGCATTGCGTGGGATCTCAAGCGTGATATCGGCGGGGTAAGCGGCCAACTTTTGGCGAGCAATGGTCGATTGCATCGCATCAAATGCTTGGTTGGCAATATCGTAAAAAGCAAAGTTGAAGCTCATTTTACTTTTTACACTGTTACCGAGATTATCGATAAAGTGAACAACCTTCTCATGCAGGTTACTCTCTTTTGTTGGTAGGGAAACCGGTATCACTTCCTGTTGAAGCATTTCGGGTTCACCACCTAAGTTCACAGCCAGAGTAAAGTCTGTCTTATCACTAAAGGTAGGCGCAATCGGTACGGGATTGAGCACTCCGCCATCAATCAGCACTTCACCATTAATGACATGTGGAGTGAAGAACAGTGGCAAAGAGATGGAGGCGCGAATGGCATCAAACAGAGAACCGGATTGCAGCCAAACCTCTTTTTCTTCGGCGACGTTGGCAGCAACTGCGGTATAAGGGATAGGCAGATCTTCAATTGAAATCTCGCCGATCAGCCCACGCAGTGTGTCGATGATCTTGTCCCCTTTGAACATACCACTCGACTGCCATGAAAAGTCCAACAACATCGCCATATCACCTTGATCGATACTGGTGACCCACTCTTCAAATTCATCCAACTTGCCCGCAGCGTAGACACCACCGATAAGTGCGCCAATTGAACAGCCAGAAATGGATTTTATCTGATAGCCATGCTCAATTAACCAGCGGATGACTCCAACGTGAACCAAGCCTCTTGCGCCACCACTGCCAAGTACCAATGAGATCGTTTTTGCCATCATATTAATCCTTTAGTTTTAAATTCTAGGTGGGCTAACTCGCCGATTTACCAATTCGCCGATCTCAACTCACTGAATCACTCTCAGTCCATACGGGTAATGAAGGTTTGCTCGTCATCGACAAAAGCCACGTAGTCGCCGTGATAGATAAAAACCCGACCACGCCCTTCAACGATACACGCAAGCTGTGGGTTCAAATCTTCTTCAATATCTCTACTTTGAAAAGTGCCGGTATCGGTGATCACACCGCGGAGTTTAGGCAAAAACCCATAACTGCGTTTGGCTTGATCAATCAGGCTCAACTCGCTGGCGGTAGAAAAGCAAGCTGGGATTGGGCCTGCATCTTCGATAAACATAGTTTTCAGTTCTTCAAAGGCTGTAATTACCAGCCAGTCGATGCCATTTACGTGATGGATAAACATTGTTTATAAATACCTAGTTTCTCGATAACTCTAATGCGGAGATTCTATCACTATCAAGTGCAGAACGTGGGAGAAATTAAGGGACTACAAATAACCAGACACATACTATCTACAGGGTCTAATACTAGTCGTCCGACTCTACGACTAATGTCTAACCGACTGAGTCTATTTGTTTTTTTTGGTTTGGTATAAGGTACTAACAACTAAATGTTAATGAGTTTTTAATTATAAGTTGACGCATTGTTTGCGCTTCATGCCGTGAGTCAACAACGTTTGTTGGAATAACACACCTAAGAGTGTGAACGAAAGGAATCAAAATGAGCACTACTTTAGAGTCCGCACATATACAAACAGAGAAGCCTCAAGCCAATGAGGATGAACTCACCTATGAACAACAACATAAACCAAGCTCAGAGTTTGAATCCCGAGAACAGTATCTAGAACACGAATTGCAAATCATGTCGCCTAAGCGCTGGCGTCCAAATTTGCCGTTTAAAGATTATCGATTTGAGATAGAAGACACCATCCCAGCGATGGCGGCGACCATTGGTAAAGTGGTTATGGTGGGCGCGATTGCAGCCACCTTTGCTGGGGCTCTCGGATTAAATGAAGACTTCATTCTAGAAAACGTTCGTTATGAACTGCTCATCGCCTCTGTTTTCATTATTATTTTCTCTGGCTTTTTATTGCCGACTGCAAACCTCGCAGGGACCCACGGCCCACTTATCCCTTTGATTCCGATTGTGGTTGCAGCAGGTGGACACCCGATGGCGTTTGGCCTGTTGATTGGCGCTTTTGGCCTCATCTTAGCCATCAGTAAAGGTGGCAGCATGTTGGCCAACCTCACCAGTAAAGGCGTGTGTGGCGGCTTATTGCTCTACCTCGGCTTTGTTGGAACCGCCTCTCAAGTGAAAAAGCTTTTCGCTTGGGCTGAAGGAATCGGTATGAGCCACATCGCGTTTGTGGTGATCTTTTGCACCATTATCTTGTACGCGCTACTGGAACACTTCCGCAAACGTTGGTTAGCAGTACCTCTTAGCTGCTTGTTGGGTGGTACGATTGCATTTGCCATGGGCGCCCCATTTGCTTTCCACACTGAGCCAGGCTTGCCCAACATGAACCCTATGTATTGGTGGGGAGAAAATACAGGTTGGATGCTAGGCCTACCGACGATTGAACACTTCATGGTGGTATTGCCGTTTGCGATTCTAGCCGTAGCGATGTGGTCACCGGATTTCTTAGGGCATCAAGTATTCCAAAAGATCAGCTACCCAGAACGTACCGAAAAAGTACACATGAACATCGACGACACCATGACCACGGCATCAATTCGTCAAACATTCGGTTCTCTGCTTGGCGGTACTAACTTTACGTCTTCATGGGGGACTTACATCGTACCAGCGGCGATAGCTAAACGCCCTATTCCTGCTGGCGCGCTGCTCACAGCTCTGTTCTGTATCATCGCCGCAGTTTGGGGTTACCCGATGGATTTAGCTATCTGGCAACCTGTACTGTGTGTGGCGCTGATTGTTGGGGTATTTGTTCCATTGCTAGAAGCTGGAATGGAAATGACGCGTGAAGGAAAAACCACACAGTCGGCAGCGATTGTTGTGTTCTCTTCAGCGCTCGTTAACCCTGCATTTGGCTGGGCTCTCACCATGCTGTTAGATAACTTAGGCTTAGTCGGTTGTAAAGAACGTAGTAGTGAACTGAGTAAAATGAGCCGCTGGGTATTGCCTGGCATTATGTTTATTGTGCTAAGTGGTGTAATGGCGCTGGTTGGCCTTCTACCGGGCATACCAGCGATTATCCCGAGTTTTCGTTAAGCTCGATTAATATTTAGTTTTAGTAAGAACGCAAAAAGGCCTCGCACACGCGAGGCCTTGTTTTATCTAAGTTTCAACGAACGATCACCGAAGCAATTTACGATGGTAAAACCACATCAACTCGAGAGCCATTCATCCAATACTTTGATGAATTTAGGATTAATGAGATAACCGATAGAAGCATGGGGATTGCTTTTTCCGTTGCGAATATTGAGGTTATAAACTGGGTGAATATCTTTCATTCCACCGGGTATCAGATCCAGCTTGAGCATATCTTTAAAGTCATTTCTAATTTTGCTGTCATGAGAGATAAAATCATCTTCTGCCGATATGTTTATCCATTGCTGAATGTTTAAAGGGTACTTCCTCTCATCTTTCAAGCGGCTCCCCTTTAGCCTATCTTTTACGTTTTCATCGCCTAACGGTGACCCGAGCGTAAGCAATAAGTTGACCTTCTTATCCGCGCCATAGTCGTGTCTATACTCTCCGTAATGAGACAGCTTCCATAACACGTCATAACTGATCATCGTCCCAAGACTGTGCGATACAATCATCACATCATCTTGAATATCAAGCGCTTGCTTCAATTCAACCATTAGCCTATACCTGACATCGCTGCCAAAGTAGGTATCTTCATTCCAATAATGCGCCATATCCGGCGCGACCTTGGTTATGAGTGTCTCAGCCACACCTAGCTTTCCAAATAGCGATGAAAAAGTATCTGCTAACGCCTCTTTTAGAAAACCAATTTTGGATACTTTGTTATACGTTGTTTTATTGAACTGGCTTGTCTTGTACTTTTTAAGTTCAGACAGCGCTTGCTGTCGACTTGCTGGGTCTTCCGTTGGTTTCTCTAACAATATGTTTGATAGTTCTCCGTAATAGACAAACCGTTTATCGACATCTTTAAAAGCTTGTAATGAAATTGAGTGTCCACAATCTCGCTGCAAGCCATGCTCTATAGCCTCATACCAGAGTGCTTGAAGGTGAGCTTTATCGGGCTTTTGAGCGCGACCATGAATGAATATTATTTTCTTAGCCATAGCAGGACGTCCTAAACACATAGTTGAAGTGATTATCAGTAAAAAGCACCACTAGATTCGGTCAGCCCTCACCAATAACAGTGGCGCTAATTACATATCTAGGGGGGGTGGTAGAGCATTTATATAACTATGAGGCCGTCGTTTAAGGACCATAAACGAGTGAACGATGCGATCATTACTCGCAAATTGAGATGAATGTAGCTAGCTAAACCTCCGACCAACAAAAAGGCCTCACACACGCGAGGCCTTAATTTTATCTATCAACGATTACCACTGTCCTTTAACAACTACCCTACTTCACTGACTTCACCGCTTTCATCAACGTTGTGGAATGGTTCTAGTAAGCCAAAGCCTCCCCCTCTAGCTCCCCCTCGAATGGAGTGACTCGATCTCTTGAGATATATGAATGAGGGGGAGAACATTCTTTGTCGCTGAACATACAGCAGCACATGTAGCGATCGGTATTCATTTCCTCCCCTTTCCCATGACCAACAAGATATTGGAGATGTAAACCAAGGGGAGGTTAGGAGGGGATTATCAGCCTATTCTAACGTGCAAGCGCCCTACTTCACTGACTTAATCGCTTTCATCAACGTTACGTTGAACTGCTGTGGTTGTTCTAGCATTGGGAAGTGGCCTGAGTCTTCAATGTAGTAAATGGTGTAATCCTTAATGTGTTTCTTGTTCACTTCTGAATCCGTTGGCCATAGGCGAGCGTTAACCAATATTACTGGCACATTCACGCTCTCATACACGCGGTGGGCTTCGCCTGTTACGTATTGGCCTAGATAATGGCGGAACTGGTTTATCGCGATAGCTGGCGGTGCTGATGCCATGTCTTGCGTTACCCAGTAAAGTAAATCCGTGTCTACGCCTTTTGGTAGCGAGTCTTTCACGAACATAGTAATGCCCGCTTGGAAGTCTGCTTCAAACGGTTTGGTCATTGCATCTAGGTCGCTTTGTGAAACCGCAAGTGCAACGTTTTGCGATGTGTCTACACCAATAATACCCTTAACTCTTTTCGGCATCAGTTTAGCGGCTTCTGCAATCACACCACCGGCCATGGAATGCAGGGCAAGATCATGAAAAA
>NZ_JBFRNC010000087.1:0-35250 GCF_041470825.1 Vibrio sp. 10N.261.55.A10
GCGATGAACCATAAAAAAGCGCATAAGTCTGATGACTTATGCGCTTTCTTTTTAAGGCTCAAACGTCTTCAATAGACGCAAGGCACTAAATCTAGATACTAGAGCTAGAGCTAATACTAAAACTAAA
The DNA here is from genome assembly GCF_041470825.1 of Vibrio sp. 10N.261.55.A10. NCBI lineage: Bacteria > Pseudomonadati > Pseudomonadota > Gammaproteobacteria > Vibrionales > Vibrionaceae > Vibrio > Vibrio sp. 10N.261.55.A10. The sequence goes on from NZ_JBFRNC010000087.1 coordinate 128, forward strand.
ACTAAAACTAAAACTAAATAAGCTTAAACAATCGGCTTTTGGCCGCGTTCAATCAGCTTCATCAGCACGCTGTCTGCAGATTTACCTGCCACGCCCGCTAGTTTGTCTGACAGCTTTTTCTTCTGTACGTAGTGAATCGCTAGAACCGTTTTGTCCTTACATGCCGCTACGACTAAATCATCAGAAGTGCTGATCTCATCCACCAGCCCAAGCTCATGTGCTTGTGTACCAAACCAGTGTTCACCCGTTGCTACTTTTTCAAGATCGAGTGCTGGACGATGGTCACGGATGAAGTCTTTGAATAGGCCATGTGTCTCTTCGAGCTCTTCTTTAAACTTCTCGCGTGCTTTATCGCTGTTCTCACCAAACATAGTAAGTGTGCGTTTGTACTCACCCGCCGTTAGCTGTTCGAACTCAATATTATGCTTTTTAAGCAGTTTATTGAAGTTTGGCAGTTGAGCAATAACACCAATAGAGCCAACAATAGCAAAAGGTGCAGATACAATTTTGTCTGCGATACATGCCATCATGTAACCACCACTCGCGGCTACTTTGTCTACCGAGATAGTCAGAGGTAGGCCTGCTGCTTTGATACGGTCGAGTTGAGAAGACGCCAAACCATAGCCGTGAACCATGCCACCGCCAGACTCAAGCTTAAGCAAGACTTCATCACCTTCACGAGCCACAGCCAACACCGCCGTTACCTCTTCACGTAGAGAAGCCACTTCTTTCGCATCAATGCTGCCATTAAAATCGAGAACGAATAGGTGTGGTTCACGCTTGCTATCAAGCTCACCCTCTTTCGCTGCTTTTTTCACTTCTTTGCCACGTGATTTTACTTTTTCTTTTTCCGCTTTCTTTTCTGCTTTATCACGGGCTTTGATGAAAGCATCATCGTGTAGATGGTGCTCTAATTGTTCAATCGTCTGTTTATGGTGCTCAGATAGGTTCGTGATTTCCAGCTCACCTTTAATCGCGCTTGATTTTCCACCCACCGATTTAGCAATCACTAAAATTGCAATGATGGCGATTACAACGGTCGCAATCTTGGCTAAAAACAAGCCGTAGTCCAACAAAAATTCCAATGTCATATCCCCTAATGTATGAATTAGTGTATTGTAACCATCTTGTCACGATTACCAAGAATTTCTCATCATTCCTGCGTTTATCTGTGTGATTAAACACCAATGGAATGACGAACATAATAAAAGAAAGAAGGATAAGCACAGTGGATTACCCAATCTCTACAGATGCCCTCAAAGATAAAGTAATTTTGGTTACAGGTGCCGGTGCTGGCATTGGTCGCCAAGCAGCACTAAGCTTCGCTCAACATGGTGCAACTGTCATTCTGTTAGGCCGCAATGTTAAAAACCTTGAATTCATTTACGATGAAATCGAAAGCGCTGGTTACCCAAAACCTGCGATTATCCCATTGGATTTAAAAGGTGCGACAAAGCAGAACTACGTTGATATGGCTGAAACCATTCAATCACAGTTCGGTCGTTTAGACGGTCTACTTCATAATGCTGGCGTTCTTGGCACTCTGAGCCCGTTTGAGCAGATTGATGAAGAAACCTTTGATGATGTTATGCAGATCAATGTGAAGTCTGAGTTCTTGATGACTCAAGCTCTGCTACCTGCACTTAAAAAAGCAGAAGCAGGTCGTATCGTATTTACCTCTTCAACGGTTGGTCACTCTGGCCGTGCATTCTGGGGCACTTACGCAATTTCTAAGTTTGCTACCGAAGGTATGATGCAGATCCTAGCGGACGAGCTTGAAGACACAAACATCCGTGTTAACGCAATCAATCCAGGCGGCACTCAAACACGTATGCGTGCAAAAGCGTACCCAGGAGAAGATGCGAATAAGCTAAAAACGCCACTCGACATCATCCCACTGTACCTACACTTAATGAACCCAAGTGTGACAGACATTAATGGCCAATGTATCGATGCTCAACCTAAGTAACTTGATATCATTGACCAATAGTAAAAAGTCGCTTCCATAGCGGCTTTTTTTGTATCTAAATCAATCAACTAACACTGATACCAATCGTAGTAAATAACTGGTCATCCTAGCTTGTTAAAACACTCGATAACGGCGTTAGAAATTTTGATTGTAGAATAACTACTTATCGAAAATTTCTGCCTTGTTCTCAAGCATTTTTCCTGCGCTATTTATGATCACTTACTTACTGTGATTGGTATTATTCCCCTAATTTTCGTCATTTTGCTTTGCATCTTTTCCATTGTTAAATATACTGTATAAATATACAGGTATTTAATTATGCATGAACTAATAAAAAACTTACAAGACCGCCAGCTAATCTGGAAAGGGTTACAATCAACAACGCAAGGAAGCACCACTTCAACAGGCTATCCTCAACTGGATAAACAGCTTGATGGCGGCTTCCCGACGCACGGCGTTATTGAAGTTGAATCACAACAAGGGATCGGCGAGCTTCGCCTACTGACGCCCTATTTATCTCAACAAAACTCGCAAAAACTGGCCATATTCATTAACCCGCCAGGGAAGATCTGTGCTGAGTTTTTTAACAGCCAAGGCATTGAATTAGAAAACATTCTCGTTATCCAGCCTCAACGCGATCTCGATGCGTTGTGGGCAGCTGAGCAGTGCCTCAAAAGCGGCGCTTGTCACTCTGTATTGCTATGGGGAGCCGATCTAGAAATACACCAAACAAAGCGCCTACAAGCAGCCAGTGAAACCGGTAAGTGCCTGCAGTTTCACTTTAAAGCCACCAGCCATAATCAATTATCCCTGCCCGTTTCCTTAAGCATGAAACTCTCTTCTCACGCGCAGGGATTAAAGGTTGAAGTGACTAAGAGAAAAGGCAGCTGGTCGTATGGCAGCTTTATTCTAGACATGACACACTACTGGCCGTTACTCACAGAGAAAGTCGTTTATGAAGACAATTCAGACCGCGCTTTGTCTGGTAACACTGTGCTGGCTTTTCCTATTGCGAAGCAAGGCTAACGTATGTTGTGGCTTTATCTGCACTTTCCATCTCTGCAGTTGGATACCTTGTTTAACTCTAATGAATTGGGTTCGAGCGAAGACTCACGCGAACAACCTATTATCATCGTGGATGAAAAAGATCACCATGTACTGCAAGCAAACCCAGCTGCGCTGCAATCGGGAATTTCGCTTGGTATGGGCTTAGGGTCTGCAGCAGCTTTGTGCCACAACTTACACGTCCACCCTTACAGTATTGAACTGGAGAAAAGTAAGCTTAAAGAGATCGCTCAATGGGCGTATCTGGTCACTTCCGACATGGCGTTATTGCCACCTAATGGTTTGTTGATTAAAGCCTCTAACATGCTGTCACTTTACGACGGGCTAGATAACTACTGGCATGAGCTCAAAAGCCACTTAGAAACGCTCAATATCCAGTTCAGCTTCGCTACGGGTTATTCGCCGCTTTCTGCGATCCTTTTGGGTAAGCAAGCGATCAACCAAGCAACAAACAATATTGAGCAGATGAAAACTTGGGTCAATCAACAAGCATTAATTTCCAGTGAGCTACCGACCAAGCAAGTGGAACGCCTGAACCGTGTCGGTATCAATACCGTTGAAGACTTATTAAAGCTGCCTTTGCAAGAGGTCGCACGCCGCTTTGATATCGACTTGGTGAATTATGTCGGTCGCCTTAACGGCCAGTTCAAGCACCCGATTGATTTCTATCATCCACCAGAGAATTTCCAGCAATATTTGGAGCTATTGTTTGATATTGAAAACATCCTATTTATCGAAAAGCCGTTGCTGAAATTACTGAATCAACTCGAATGTTTTTTGAAGCTACGCGATCGAGTGGCTTTCGAGTTAACTCTGACTTTACACCTAAGAGATAAAGACGATCACCCTGTCTCTTTTTATTCGGCACAAGGTGATTACCTTGCTGAAAAATGGGCGAACCTTACTCATCTCACCTTAGAGTCACTCAAGCTCACCGCACCGGTTCAAGGACTGACCCTCAGCTTGGTTCGTCATGGAGAACCCCAAATGGCCTACCATGATCTTTTTGATGGTAATACCGGAACACTTGCCGCGTTAGATTTGCTCTCACTACTGCAAGCAAAGCTTGGACAAGCCTGTATTCAAACACCAAAAATACAGCACGACCCAAGGCCAGAAAAGGCCAATCAGTATTCGCTCCCAACACTGAGTAAGTCTGTGACAAAAAGGCAAACACCCCCAGAGAGCGAGCAACAAACCATAGCTCTCAGCGTCGTTCAACAGCGGCTCAGGCCCAGTATTTTACTGCCAGAGCCCGAAGCCTTAACCGAAAGCGTCACCTTATCTCAAGGCCCAGAGCGCATTGTGTCTGGCTGGTGGGACGGAGAGAAGGTCATTCGTGACTACTTTATTGCTCACAGCGAAAACGGTCGGTGGCTCTGGATATTTAGAACGCCAGATAAACAGTGGTTTTTGCACGGCTTATTTAGCTAGTCGGTAAGAACGTAAGTCAGCAAGAAACTTTGTTAGCTCCTCCGTTCTACTTATTCAATTTCAGCGTCCCTTTTCAATCATGTTCACTCGCAATGGTTAAGTGAGATTACGTTATGTCTCAGCAATACTCAGAGCTATTTTGCCAAAGCAATTACTCCTTCCTTGAGGGAGCCTCACACGCAGAGGAGCTTGTTTTACAGGCCGATTTCTTGCGTTACAAAGCACTCGCGGTTACTGATGAGTGCTCAGTCGCGGGCATCGTTAAGGTTCACTCTGCGATCAAGCAACATAAACTATCACTCAAGCAAATTGTCGGGAGCATGTTTTGGCTAAATGAAGAGTGCCAAGTGGTCTTGATATGCCCAAACAGACAAGCCTACGCCGAGCTGTGCCGTATTATTACCAACGCGAGACGTCGTAGCAGCAAGGGACATTATCAGCTCTCTGAGTGGGATATCATGTCGGCTAAGCACTGCTTTATTCTTTGGCTTCCTCAACAGAAAAATGAAGACGCACACTGGGGGCAATGGCTCTCCCAGCATCATTCAGGTCGGTTGTGGATCGGCTTACAAAGACACCTAAAGCAAACCGACCAGCAGTACACAGATTACTGCGTTGAGCTGTCACAACATCACCAACTGCCGATTACAGCTTGTGGTGGTGTGTTGATGCACAATGCGAATCGCTTACCCTTGCAGCACTCACTCACTGCGATTAAATATCAAAAACCCATTACCGAAGTGGGCAGTCACTTACTCGCTAATGCAGAACGTTGTTTACGGAGTATCAATAAGCTCTCTCATATCTTCAAAGCGGAGTGGCTAGAAGAGAGCAACCGCATCGCTGAGTTGTGTGAATTTGATTTAGATAGCTTACGATACGAATATCCCTGTGAACTGATTCCTCAAAGTGAGACACCCATGAGTTATCTGCGCATGTTGGTCGAAAAGGGAAAACGAACTCGCTTCCCACAAGGTGTCCCTAATGACATTCAACAAATCATAGATAAAGAATTGGGATTAATTGACGAGCTTGACTACCCTTTCTTTTTTCTCACCATTCACGACATCGTGATGTTTGCTAAAAGCCAAGGCATTCTTTACCAAGGTCGAGGTTCAGCTGCCAATTCCGTGGTGTGTTATTGCTTAGAAATCACCTCAGTCGACCCAAGGCAGATTTCAGTGCTATTTGAACGTTTCATCAGTAAAGAGCGCGATGAGCCGCCCGATATTGATGTCGATTTTGAACACGAACGCCGTGAAGAAGTTATTCAATACATCTATCAAAAATACGGTAGAGAAAGGGCTGCACTTGCCGCAACGGTCATCTCTTATCGCTTTAAAAGTGCGGTAATAGATGTCGGCAAAGCATTAGGGCTACAAGAAACCCAGCTCGACTACTTCATCAAGAACACCAACCGTAGGGACAAAAGCCTAGGTTGGCAGGCTCAGCTCACTCAATTGGGTCTACAACCTGATTCTTTGAAGGGGCAACAGTTTATCCACTTGGTGAATGAGATCATCGGCTTTCCACGTCACCTATCTCAACACGTTGGTGGCTTTGTCATATCTTCAGGGCCTTTGTATGAACTGGTTCCCGTCGAAAATGCAGCGATGCACGATCGAACCATTATCCAATGGGATAAGGATGATCTAGAAACCTTAGGCTTGCTGAAAGTTGATGTGCTCGCGTTGGGTATGCTCTCTGCGATTCGTAAATGTTTCGACCTGATCAAACGTATTCACGGGCGATCACTGACCATTGCTGAGATCACTCGCCTTAAGGACGATCCTCAGGTTTACGGCATGATTCAGCGAGCAGACACAGTCGGGATATTCCAAATTGAGTCACGCGCACAAATGAGCATGCTGCCAAGGCTTAAACCGAAGACTTATTACGACTTGGTGATTCAAATCGCTATCGTGCGTCCAGGACCAATTCAAGGCGATATGGTTCATCCGTTCTTAAAGCGTCGAGATGGCATTGAGCCAATCAGTTATCCATCTAAAGACGTGGAATCAGTACTGTCGCGCACCTTAGGTGTACCGATATTCCAAGAGCAAGTGATCAAACTCGCGATGGTCGCTGCAGGGTTCACAGGCGGAGAAGCAGATCAACTCAGACGGGCAATGGCCGCTTGGAAGAAAAATGGCAACGTCTTTAAGTTTAAAAACAAACTCATCGAAGGAATGCAAAAGCGCGGCTATGAGACAGAGTTTGCTGAGCAGATCTTTAAACAGATATGCGGCTTTGGCGAGTACGGTTTTCCTGAAAGCCACTCCGCTTCGTTTGCGGTGTTAGCGTATTGCTCCGCTTGGTTGAAATGCTACTACCCAGAGTGCTTCTACGCTTCTCTGTTGAATAGCCAACCGATGGGGTTTTATAGCCCTTCACAGTTGGTACAAGACGCACAACGACACAATGTGGTGATACTTCCGGTATGTGTGAACGCTTCTCAAAACGACCACACGGTTGCCCCTCATCAGAATGGTCTAGCGATTCGCTTAGGGCTGCGACAAATCAAAGGATTCAGCGAGCATGGAATTCAAAGCGTGCTCGCCAATCGTCCACCATCCGGTTATCGCCACCCTAGTCAGGTGAAACAGTTATCGATGAATAAGAAAGATATCGAGCTACTGGCATCGGCCAATGCGCTACATAACGTTTCTGGAGACCGCTTCCAGACTCGCTGGGCGATCATGGACTCGGCGTCGGATTTACCTCTGTTTAGCCAAGCCTATGACGATGCTGAGGCAGGGTATGACGAACATGTACTGCACAAGCCCAACGAGATGCAAGATCTACTCGAAGACTTCACCAGTGTCGGAATTTCATTGAACAAGCACCCCATCACTTTGCTCGAAGAAGCAGGACGATTAGGTCGATTCACACACATGAAAGATTTAATACAGCAAAGACACAAATCTATGGTCACCGTTGTCGGATTAGTCACAGGTAAACAATCTCCCGGCACCGCGGCAGGTGTCACCTTTGTTACGCTGGAAGATAGCACTGGCAATATTAATGTCGTGGTATGGGGAGCAACCGCACGCGCTCAACAGCAAGCTTATCTCACAGCCAAGGCGTTAAAAGTACAAGGGATATTAGAAAAAGAAGGTGAAGTCGTGCATGTTATCGCGGGAAAACTTATCGATATTACCGATGAAATTGTTGGCTTGAAAACCAAATCTCGGGATTTTCATTAGCGAAGTACCAACTGTTCTCAATCGATCATTGGCTAAAGAAAAGAGAGAAAGAAAAACGAAAAAAGGAAGCATCCGCTTCCCTTCAATTCCAGTTGTTGAGTTATGACTCAACTTCAGCTTCCGTACGTCTTTTCTTAAATTCCCTATACAGTAATAAGCTCAAAGTCATGACGACTTTAGACGTTAACCATATCATTAAGAGGAACTACCTTAGATTGTGTGTGAAAAATTACGCTAGTAGTTGAGCATATTTCGTTAAGAAAAATATGCTACGTGAATATTAGCAAGCGTTTTCTATAAGGTCACTCAAAACAAACCGTACAGCAGCATTAATTATAAAATCTGACGCATTCGCTCTTGAGTCACTTCAACCAAGAGGTCTGGCTGGAACTTAGAAATAAAGCGGTTACACCCTACTTTCTCAACCATAGCTTCATTAAAACTTCCACTTAATGAAGTATTTAGCGTGATGAATAGGTCATGCATTCTTGGGTCAGTACGTACTTCGTGTGTCAGCTTGTAGCCGTCCATTTCAGGCATTTCAGCATCGGTGATCATCAACAATATTTCTTGATTGATGTCTTTGCCTTCATCACACCAGCCCTTAAGTAAGGTCAGTGCTTCTAAGCCATCACAACACTCAATAATGTTCAAACCCAACTGCGACAAGGTGCCTTTGATCTGGTTACGCGCTGTTGAAGAGTCATCAACGATAAGCACGTTACGTCCTATCATCTCCTGAGCTAATTGTTCATCTAAAACGCCTTCAGAGATCGAGACATCGTAATCAATGATCTCAGCCAACACTTTCTCAACATCGATGATCTCGACGATCTTGTGCTGCTCTTCTTCTTGAATATGCGTAATAGCGGTTAGGTAGTTTGCACGGCCTGTTGTCTTTGGCGGCGGCTGGATTTCTGTCCATGTCGTGTTCACGATATTACGAACTTGCCCAACCAAGAAACCTTGTACGGTTCGGTTGTATTCCGTAATAATCAGGTTGCTCTCTTGAGACTCCGCACGAGATGGCGGAAAGCCAATGGCACTGCGTAAATCGATAACAGGCACCGATTCACCACGTAAAGACGCAACACCCGTAATATGATGATGAGAGCCCGGTAAGCGAGTGAGTACTGGCACTTTGAGGACTTCTTTCACTTTAAATACGTTAATCGCAAATAGTTGACGACTATTTAAGCTGAATAACAAGAGTTCCAGACGGTTTTCACCGACCAGTTTGGTTCTCTGATCAACCGAATTTAAAACGCCAGACATACAACACCTTAGTGACAAATAATAACTGTGGCTACAATAGCCTACTTCAATAGGTTAAAGCAAAGCGCCAATGCACAGAATGCTTAAACTAAGTACAACAAATGATGTTATACAAAGCTTAAGTACATGGAAAGGTTCAAGGTAAGGCTACAAGACGAGAAAAAGGGGTTAACCTTCAATAACTTTCATTAACAGTTGGCCATCGTATAAGGCCTGCTTGATGAGCGCAGCACCTGGCATGGTTGCCTGCTTATAAAAACGAGATTCCACCAGCTCTAAGTCTTTATGGTAAACCGATAGACTCTGCTCTTCGATACACTTTTGAATCGCCGGGTATAACACGCTCTTCGCCTGATTGATAACACCACCCACCAAGATTTTCTCTGGGTTGAACAGGTTAATCACAATCGCAATCGCAGAACCTAGATAACGGCCTAACTGTTCAATCACTTCGACAGCCAGCGGATCCCCATTAGCAGCGGCAGCACAGATCTGTTCAATAGTGACGTCTTCAAACACCGTTAGCGTTGATTCTTCACCATTTACCAATCGCTCTTTGACTTGGTCACGGATTGCCTGAGAACTCGCCACCGTTTCTAAACAGCCTCGATTACCACAGTGGCAAAGCTTGCCTTCCTTGTCGATCTGGATATGCCCCAACTCACCGATGTTACCGTGACGTCCTTGCAGAACGCGACCATCAAGAATGATCCCGGCACCTAAACCGTGGTGAATCGAGATAAGAACAGAGTTGTCGTTGTCTTGTGAGTTACCAAACAGCTTTTCTGCTAATGCCCACGCTCGGGTATCATTGGCAATAAAAACTGGCAAACCGGTTTCTTTGTAGATCTCCGGCCCCAACGCTAAGTTTTCAACGTTATAGTGCGGCATCTGCAACACAATACCTTGCTCTGAATTCACCAGACCTGGCAGTGTGATAGCGATACTCGTCACCCTGTCGAGTTGCTCGGCATAGGTTTGGAAGAACTCATCGATTTCATGGAGAAGACGCGCAAGCACATCGTCTTGATCACGTTCATGGATATCAATCTTGGTATCGATAAGCACGTCGCCGCCCAATTCATGGAGCGCGATCGTCAAGTATCCGCGACCAAGACGCATCGACAAAAATTGCCAACCTTCGTTATTGGTTTGCAGACCGACAGCAGGACGCCCACGAGTCGTGGCTTCTTGAACCGTCGTTTCGTGAATAAGGTGAGCTTCAATGAGTTCACGGGTAATTTTAGTAATACTCGCCGGAGCCAACTCACTTTGCTTGGACAGATCGATACGAGAAATAGGACCTTTAAGGTCAATTAGTTTATATACACGACCAGCATTGACCTGTTTGATATGATCAATATGGCCCGGTTGAGCCATGTACATTTTACGCTCCAGAAATCATCAACGAGGTAATTTTTTTACTTTGCGAAGTAATTGTGAAGTCACTTGGTATATCGCCGTGACCAGTATCACGTATATACATGAATCTTTGTGTATCGAGTCAAATAGTTCGAGGGAAATTAACACCCACATCGATAATTTGCGACTTAATTTTCAGAATAAAACATCGCATTTGAGCCCTGAATTCAATAATTAAAGGCAAATCAAGAAATATCCTCCTAGCTCCCAATAAATTATCAATTAATGCATATACTTAATTCAGTCTTTTAAAAGATTACTTGGCCTCACTCTAGGAGTATTCATGACAGCCGAATTAAGAAAAACGAAAATCGTCACAACGCTAGGCCCTTCTACTGATAAAGGTAACGCGCTTGAAGAGATCATCAAAGCCGGTGCCAATATTGTTCGTATGAACTTCTCTCACGGCACCAGCGACGACCATATACAACGCGCAGAAAAAGTCAGAGCAATAGCAAAAAGACACGGTACTCAAATCGCCATTCTCGGAGACTTACAAGGTCCCAAGATTCGTGTGTCAACATTCAAAGATGGCAAAATCCAACTTGCCGTAGGCGACCTGTTCACTCTCGATAGCAGCCTAGGTTTAGGTGAAGGCAATCAAGAAGCCGTTGGCCTTGATTACAAAGAACTGCCTAACGACGTATCCGCCGGCGATATACTGTTGCTTGACGATGGTCGTGTTCAACTCAAAGTAACCAAAGTGGAAGGCTGTCGCGTTCATACCGAAGTCATCATTGGCGGCCCACTCTCAAATAACAAAGGCATCAACAAAAAAGGGGGTGGCCTTTCCGCAGAAGCGCTAACAGAAAAAGACAAGCGCGACATCGTCACCGCCGCACAAATCAAAGTGGATTACCTAGCGGTGTCTTTCCCTCGTAATGGTGAAGACATGCACTATGCTCGTCAGCTTGCACGAGAAGCCGGCTTAGAAGCTCACCTCGTCGCAAAAGTGGAGCGAGCAGAGACAGTAGCTACAGTTGAGAACATGGATGACATCATAATGGCCTCAGATGTGGTCATGGTGGCTCGTGGTGACCTCGGAGTGGAAATTGGCGACCCTGAGTTAGTCGGAGTACAAAAACAGCTTATACGCCGTGCCAGAGCGCTTAACCGAACTGTCATCACCGCAACTCAGATGATGGAATCAATGATTTCTGCGCCAATGCCAACCCGTGCCGAAGTTATGGATGTTGCCAACGCCGTACTCGATGGCACCGATGCTGTGATGCTGTCTGGTGAAACTGCAGCTGGTGACTACCCAGTCGAGACCGTAAAATCGATGGCTGAAGTCTGTATTGGTGCGGAAAAAATGGCAGGCATTAATAACCAATCCAATTACCGTATTGACCGCACCTTTGTTACTGCCGAAGAAACCGTTTCGATGGCGACCATCTACTCTGCAAACCATATGGAAGGCATTAAAGGCGTTGTCACTCTAACCGAGTCGGGCCGCACTGCACTGATGATGTCTCGCCTAAGTGCTGACATGCCTATTTACGCGCTGTCTCGTAACGAAGGAACGCTTAATCGCTGTACCTTGTACCGAGGTGTAACACCTATCTACTTCGAGACAGAAGCCAAAGACAGCTTTGATATTGCACTATCAACGTTAGATTGCCTGAAAGAAGAAGGATACCTTAAGTTTGGCGACCTAGTGATCGTCACTCAAGGCGACATTATGGATGTAGCAGGGTCAACCAACTGTATGAGAATCTTGCCTGTCACCTGATATTTGACCTTAAGGCGAAACGATTTGCCTAATCTCAAAAACTTAAAAGGGTTATCGAACCAAGTTCAATAACCCTTTTTCATTTCAGAACACTACTCACTACAATCTGCTTAAACAGCATAACGAGCTCACAGCATGCTAGCTCATCAACTTCGAGAATTACTTGCCAGCAGCAATGGTGGCTAACTGTGGCATATGAGAATTGCGCGCGTTTTCCGTTGAGGTATAGGTCTCCACAAATCGGTAACCGGCTTCTAAACCCAATTCGTAATCATGCAGTAAATCATCTTTATGACTCATTAATGAGCTCGATTTAAGCGTTTGACTAGGTGCTATCTGAACCACAAACGCGTCGTCTGGTGGCGAATTCAAAAAATCCTGAGTCAATGAGTAGGTCTGATAATGCACCATCAGCATGTCAGCCAACCCTGAATCAAACTTATCTCCGATTAAATGACTTAAGCGATAAATATCATCTGCACCAAATAGCCAGCGACCACCGTTCAGCAGGTCTAAATGCCCACGGTCACGCTTCTGCTCTTTTGAGCGCATAATTTGTTGTTGGAAGAAAGAGGTCCAGTCGGTTTTCCACTGTTCCACTTTCTGTTGCCAATGGCCTTGAACACTGTCGAAAGATTCGCGGAACCACTCCAGTTCTTCTGCAGATATAGGTTTAGGCGCTTTGACTGAAGATCCCTTAACTGGTGCTTCAACCAAATGGGTATTACCTTCCTCCACCACTGGCTCAGTACGAATCACCACAATAGAACGAGCTTGTCTTCGCCACGCTTCCTGAACTGGGATACACGCCGATACACCACCGTCCACATAAGCACTGTCACCAATAAAGACTTCGTCATTGTACAAGCGAGGAATAGCACAGGTCGCAATCATCACCTTGTACCAATCTTCGCCCAATAATGGGAAGTAGTGGTCTCGTAAGTCTTTGGAATCCGTTACAGCCGCATAGAAGTGGCGATCGCCTAGCGTTTGTCGCCCTAAATCCAGATCGAGCTTATATGGGTAAGCCATGATTTGTTCTAGCGCCCATTCTAATCCTAGGTTCTTTCTGTGTCGTATATAGGAAAAGAGATTGAAGAACTCTGGTGAGGTTGTGAGGTCGAGAACAAAAGAACGTCCAAGGCCTTTATCACGGCACAGATAAGCACATAAGTTGAGAGCACCTGCTGAGGTACCAAAAAATTCGTCGAAGGGGTCAAAATTTGAGAGAAGAAAGGCATCCAGCACTCCAGAAGTAAAAATACTTCTCTGTCCGCCACCTTGAGCGACCAGTGCTGTTTTTCCAGCAATAAACTTAGCGTAATAATCCAAGTCTATTGCTGTATCAATATTGGTTATAATCCCACTATTCATTATTCCCTGAGTATCAAAACTCAGCCTCGCAATAGATGGTATTAACTACCAATCGCAATAAAGCCAAATGAAAGAATGATCATGTAGATAAACACGGTAATTTGTAGGGCATTTTTCAGATTATGGTCCATAGACACCTCTGGTTTATTATTAATTTGTCGAGTCTCTATTTAAGTACTATCAGGTGTGTGAAGTATCTTCAAGAATCGTCGAAATTAGTCGCACAATATTGATGTAACCATCACAATTAGTAAGTGTATGGATAAGGATATACTCATGAGTAACAAAGCAAATATGATGGCACTGATTACGCTTCTCTCCGTTTCAAGCGCGTATGCTTCGCCGGAGATCATCATTACACCTATGGTAGGTTATACCGGCGGTGGCAGTGTCGAAGACCAGGACGGTAAAACCTATGACATGAAAGGCTCTGAAAATTACACCTTTGCCATTGAAACGCCACTTGAAAAAGGACGCATCGGCTTCTTCTACTCCAATCAGAGCTCGGAATTAGAAACGCTTAACCTAAGCTCCTCCATCCAATACCTGCACCTTCAAAGCAGCATCTACTACCCTGCTTCGCCTGTGTTGTCGGGTTATCTAGGGCTAGGCCTGGGTGCTTCTTACGTCGATGTAGACTGGGCAAAAGATAAGTATGGATTCTCAACTTCTATCTTTGGTGGCTTAGAGTACAAATTTAGTGACCGACTAGCGTTGAACACACAAGTACGTTGGTTAGGCACGGTTGTCGACAACGATACCTCCGGTGTTTGTAATATCCCAAATAACGGGCAAGAGTGCATCATTCGCTTTGATACCGACTGGATGAACCAATTCCAAGCCAATGTCGGACTGAGTTTTACTTTCTAAGCGGCTCAATGAAGCAAAAATATAAGATCGGCCCAAACTAAAAAACCAGCTAAATGCTGGTTTTTTCATTATTAAAACGGTTTTAGTTCAGGTTAGAACTTATAGGTAACACCTAAAGCGCCGCCCACTTGCAACTCAACACCTTTATACATATCGAGTTCAGGGTGAACTTGAGCGTAAGCATTCCAACCTTCGTAGAAATTCACTTTCACGCCTAACGGCAAGCGTAAGCCAAAGTCGTCATTCCATTCAGCCCAAGCACCAGCACCGACGTACCAGCTCAACGGAGCTTCAGTCTCGAACTGACCACGCTTCAAAATGTAATCAAAGGCAGCGCCGTCATTGCCAATCGTAGCACGGTATTTCTGATCAAATTCCACAACGACACTCAGGTCTTGGTCAATGGCGAGTCCCACTTCCAAAGCTGGAGCTTCAGAAGCTTGAGCAAACGAGGCTCCGCTGCAGCACATAAGGCCGATCAAGTAACGATGTTTCATAATATTCTCAGACTGTATTTAAAAAACGGAAGTCTACTGGAATCTCAGCAAAAGGTGTCATCGCTGGGTAAAAGATAAAAGACACGAAAAATTTAAGAGCAACCATCAACTGATCGAGTTGAATGATAAGTATCTGAGTTAATGGAGATTAAGCACAATAGATCTTTCATAGAGCAGAAAACAAAAAAGGAGGCCTTTCGGCCTCCTTTCAATTTATTGAATCAGAGAATTAACCGTTGTTACGGATCCACTCATCCATGTCTGTCTTAAGGTTGTCAGACTTAGTACCGAAGATAGCTTGTACGCCACCCGCTACTACTACAACACCTGCAGCGCCTAGTTTCTTCAGCTTGTCTTGGTCAACAAGAGCTGTATCAGCTACTGCAACACGTAGACGAGTAATACAAGCGTCAAGACCAGTGATGTTCGCTTTACCACCGAATGCAGCAACTAGCTCACCAGCAAGTTCAGAACCAGTCGCAACTGACTCTTCTTCAGTCTCGTCTTCACGGCCTGGAGTTTTAAGGTCTAGAGCTTTAATCACAGTGCGGAATACGATGTAGTAAATTGCAGCGTAAGCAATACCACATACAACCATTAGGCCCATCTTAGACGCGTTGCCAGATAGAACTAGGAAGTCGATTAGACCGTGTGAGAAAGATGTACCGTGTACAAAACCTAGAGTGTTCGCAAGAACGTATGCAGAACCAGCTAGTAGAGCGTGGATTGCGTACAGTACTGGAGCAACGAATAGGAAAGAGAATTCGATTGGTTCAGTGATACCCGTTAGGAATGAAGTCAACGCAGCAGAAGCCATGATGCCCATTACTTTAGCGCGGTTTTCAGGCTTAGCTGAGTGTGCAATCGCGATTGCAGCAGCAGGTAGACCGAACATCTTGAACATGTAACCACCAGCTAGCTGACCGAAGCCATTGCCCGCTGCACGAGATGCGTCATCAGCAACTAAGTAACAAGTAAGAACACCGTTTTGAGTTTCGCCAGCAGCGTTTACACAAGTACCAGCTTCAAAGAAGAAAGGTACGTTCCAAACGTGGTGAAGACCAAATGGAATTAGAGAACGCTCAACGATACCGTAGATACCAAACGCCACTTGTGGGTTTTGGTGAGCAGCCCAATCAGAGAACGCAGAGATAGCGCCGCCAACTGGTGGCCATACTACAGATAGTAGGATTGCTAGACCAATCGCAGAGAAACCTGTGATGATTGGCACAGCACGCTTACCAGCGAAGAAGCCAAGGTACTCTGGTAGTTGAATACGGAAGAAACGGTTGAATGCCCAAGCAGCAACACCACCGACTAGGATACCACCTAGTACACCAGTATCGATTTTATCAACGCCCATTACACCAGCCATTACGCCAAGTGTAGCAGTCATGATGCCATAACCAACGATAGCAGCTAGACCCGCTACACCATCGTTGTTAGTAAAGCCAAGTGCAACACCTACTGCGAACAGTAGTGCCATTTGACCGAATACTGAACCACCAGCTTGTTCCATTAAGTTTGAAACGATTTCTGGAATGAAAGGAAGATCTGCTGCACCGACACCTAGCAAAATACCCGCAACTGGTAAAACTGATACTGGAAGCATCAGAGACTTACCAACTTTCTGCAGGCTAGCAAAAAGGTTCTTAAACATGTTTATGCTCCTGATAAAGATAAAATAATTATATTGGGTTCTAACGGCACACCCCCGTAGCCTATATGTTAGCACCCTGCGAAAATGTAACCATGTATTGCATTATATTTTCTGCCGCTAAATATATATTGATGGGGAACTAACTTTCTAGTCACTTACGAAATTTAGTTTCAAAACACGTCTTGGATCACATGTCAAATCTAGAAATGCAATGCTTTACAAGTGTTTAATGCATTGAAATATATAAGTATTTTTCAAGAGCCCTATTATTTTACTGGGTAAATAAAATAGGAGCGAATGTTATTTTTAGTAACAAAATTACAAATGTTATAATTAGCGCTCTCAAGTTCAACATAATTCGTAAACATTAAAAAAAAACGTATTTTTGGTGATCAAAAACACAAAAAGGGAGCTTTTGCTCCCTTTTATTTGTTTACTTAGATTTTTATCGCAAAAAAAGTTTTTGGTAATTTTTGGTCGTTTGTTCGGCAACCTCTTTCATCGACACACCTTTTAATTGCGCAATGTAGGCCGCCACTTCGACGACATATGCAGGCTGATTCTGCTTTCCACGATATGGAATGGGCGCCAAGTATGGAGAATCCGTCTCGATCAGCAACCTGTTTAGCGGTAGGTTTTTAACAACTTCTTTAAGTTCTGTAGCCTGCTTAAAGGTCACAATGCCTGAAATTGAGATATAGAAACCTAGTTCCATTGCTGCTTCTGCGAATGCTTGATCTTCGGTAAAGCAGTGAATCACACCGCCACACTTCTCAGCTCCGCCATCACGTAAAATAGCTAATGTGTCTTCACGTGCGTTACGAGTGTGAATGATCAAAGGTTTATTCAGCTCAACGGCTAACTCAACATGCTGCTTAAATCGTAGCTGTTGCAGCTCCGCCGTCTCTGGTTGGTAGTGATAATCTAAACCTGTCTCTCCAATCGCCACAACCTTAGGGTTGCTCGCGTATTCACGCATTGTCTCTAGGCTGAAATCACTTTCAACATCGAGAGGGTGAACGCCACAAGAGGCTTTAACGTTATCAAACGGCGAGATCATCTCGAGCATATTTTCAAACGAATCGAGTGTCACACCGACAGAAAGCAATTGGTCTACATTAGCAGCCTTCGCCTTGTTAACCACATCTTCTACGCTGGTGTGTAAATCTTGGTAATCCAGTTTGTCTAAATGACAGTGGGAATCTACGAACATGTTTCCTCGCAAGTGGCTATCAGCCAATTCATTATGAGTAGCTCCGTATTGAGCCCAGGGTGTTGCTTTAACTGCTCAATCAATGTCAGCAGTTTATTCGATGCTGCATAAGCACTTTGATAAGACATCGCCTCACACAGTGCTTTCGCACTCGGAGTGAAAGCCTGATTCGCCAAACCAAAATGCAGCTTCTGTACATCTGACAATAGATGCCAAAGCCAGCCAAGTTGAATCAAAGGGTCTTTGCTAAGCTCTGTAGAGAACTTTAGCATGTCAGGTTGAGTGCCTTTTATCACATTCACAAAGCCATCGAGCGCTTTTGTTGAAGCTTCAACGCCACCTTGCTCAAACATCGCTTTTGCTTTTAAAGGCGCGTTGTCATTGAGTGCTAAAATATACTGCGGTACCGCTTTGCCCACTTCACCATCTAACCACGCTGATGCTGTCTCTAACTGCGGACTAACCACATTGAATTGCTGACAACGGCTAATAATAGTCGGCATTAAGCGATTACTGTTACGAGTAGACAGAATGAAGATGCACTTGCTTGATGGCTCTTCCAGAGTTTTCAATAGTGCGTTGGAAGCCGATTCGTTCATTGCTTCAGCAGGGTTAAGCAAAATAACGCGCAAACCACCTAACTGAGAAGACTCTTGAGCCCAGCGGTTACTGGCACGCACTTGATCAACCGTGATCGACTTACCTTCTTTCTCGGGTGAGATCACATGAAAATCAGGATGACTGCCCGACTTCATTAACTCACAGCTGTGGCAAAACCCGCACGACTCGCTTTCATAGTTCGTGCACATCAATGCGTCGGTAAGTTGGCTAATCAAAGCATCAACGCCGAGCCCTTCCGGTGCATTAACAATCACAGAGTTAGGAAAACGCTCCGCATCGAGACTTTTTTTCCACTCACTCCATACCGGTGTGAGCCAAGAATACACTTCAGCCATGACTACCTACTGTTTGTCGAGCCAAGCAGTTAGCGCGACTTTAATATCAGCGGCTACTTGCTCAATTTCTTGCTGCGCGTTAATCACAAGTACAGAATCATCTTGTTCTGCAATTTCTAGATAGCGCTCACGCGTGCGGTCGAAAAATGAGATGTCCATCTTTTCAATTCTATCAAGCTCACCACGGCCTCTAGCACGCTCTAGCCCTACTCTAGGGTCTAGGTCCAAATATAGCGTTAGATCGGGTTTAAAGCCGCCTAGCGTGGTTGCTTTCAGTGATTCCATAGTCGTGCGCGCGATCTGGCGACCACCACCTTGGTATGCCTGTGAAGACATATCATGACGATCACCCAATACCCATTGACCATTGGCGAGTGCCGGCTTGATGACGTTCTCGACTAATTGAACACGTGCTGCATACATCAACAGCAATTCAGTCATGTCTTGAAGCTTCTCGCCTTCGTGCTCTTCTTTAACCAATGAACGCATCTTTTCAGCTAAGACAGTACCACCCGGCTCGCGAGTATTAACAATATCTTCAACACCCGATGCTTTTAATGTCTCAACGATGGCATTGATTGCTGTACTTTTGCCAGCACCTTCAAGGCCTTCAACTACGATAAATTTCGACTGATTCATAATTATTTCTTTATTTGTTTTTTCTTAATTGCTTTAAGTAAGCTCGTACTGCACGGTTATGCTCAGTCAAACTCTTTGAAAATACGTGACCGCCAGTTCCACTCGCAACGAAATACAGGTAGTTGCTCTTCTCTGGATTCAGCGCAGCATTGATAGACGCTTTGCCCGCCATTGCAATCGGCGTCGGTGGTAAACCACTCATTGTATAAGTGTTGTATGGCGTTGGAGTACGTAAGTCTTTCTTACGTATATTGCCTTTGTAACTGTCGCCCATGCCGTAGATAACCGTTGGGTCAGTTTGCAGACGCATACGCTTGTTCAAGCGATTAACGAACACAGAAGACACACGCTCACGTTCTGACGCAACAGCGGTCTCTTTCTCAATGATAGACGCAAGAATTAGCGCTTCATATGGCGATTTAAGAGGCAGTTTATCGGCTCTATTTTCCCACTCATCATTGACCACGTTCATCAGATCTCGGTGGGCACGTTTCAACAAATCTAAATCCGTTGTGCCATAGGTGTAGTGGTATGTTTCCGCTAAGAAAAGACCTTCTAGCTTTTCATTTTCGATACCAAGCTTTTGTGCGATCTCTTTTTCAGAGACATCATTCAACGTCTGTTGAATGAATTCATTGTCTTTTAGCTGAACAAGCCACTCGTCAAAACGACTGCCTTCAACAAAGGTAATAGTAAACTGGTGTTCTTTCCCTTCTACAAGCACCTGTAGCGCTTGCTCTAAGGTTAAACCCGGTTCAAGCAGGAAAGTACCCGCTTTTACGTCTACAAGCTCAGGATGTAACTTACGGATTAATTTCTCGTAAGGAGAAGCCTCAAACAGCCCCTCGTTAATCAACTGGGCTAGAACGCGGTTAAAGCTGCTACCTGAAGCAACAGTCACGACTTGTGGTTTTTCTAATTGAATAACTTGTTTCAGGTTATCTTGCGCTTGGTTGTAAACATAAAAACCAGCAGCACCGGCTGCAATTAAGCACAAGATAATAAAAATAAATAACTTTTTGATCACGAGTTTAGTTGTCCTTGAAGGCTACGAGTAACGGTTCCAATGTTAAATTGGGTATCACTAATACGGGTAACTGGGGCAACCCCTAAAATGGAGTTTGTCATGAAAACCTCATCAGCTTGCATGAGTTGAGATAAGCAGTAGTCACTAATTGTAACGGAAAGTTCAGCCTGATTCAGCGCGGTTAACACTTGCTTACGCATAACCCCCGCGACACCACTTTGAGTGAGTTGAGGTGTGTATATCGACTGACCTTTGCGCCAGAACAGATTGGCCATGGTAGTTTCAATCACATTGCCCGATATATCAAGAACCACACCATCCACTTCATTAGCTTGATCCATTTCATCTTTCATCAAAATCTGCTCAAGGCGATTATTGTGCTTATGGCCAGCCAGTAGTGGGCTCAAACCTAGCGCTTGATGGCAGATACCGAGTTCAACACCGGAGTCTTGCCACGCTGAATAATGGCTTGGGTAATCAAAGGTACTGATGGTGATTGTCGGCTTGGCGATATTCTTGGTACTGTAGCCACGCCCACCCGCTCCACGACTAACGTGCAGCTTGATCCCTGCTTTTTGATTATGAGGCTTGTTGGCGTTATGGAGCTTCTTTGAACCATCAAGGCTCTTTGTGCCATGAAGAGCGTTATGTTGGATGTGTTGAAGCGCAGTATCGAGCCAAAGACTAACAACATCCCAATCAAGAGCAGAAATGCGTAGCGCTTTAAGGCACTCGTCGACACGGTGCTGATGATCGTGAAGATGTTGTATCTCACCATCACTCACGAGCATTGTCGTAAAACAGCCGTCTCCGTACTGAAACGAGCGATCCAAAATATCGATAGTTTGCTGGCTTTCTCCATCAACCCAAAACATGTTTTTCCCCATAAAAAGAAACGGCTCAATGCTAAAGCATCAAGCCGTTTAAAAACAAGTCTAATTGTGACTATCTACGAGTGTTTACGTCTTTAATAAGATGATTAAATCTTTTTGAAGATCAAACAGCCGTTTGTACCACCGAAACCGAATGAGTTACATGCAGCATATTCCATGTTGCTAACTTCACGCGCAGTGTGAGGTACTAAGTCAATATCTAAGCCTTCTTCGGGATCATCTAGGTTGATTGTTGGTGGAACAATTTGGTCAACCAGAGACATAGCCGTGATGATAGCTTCAGCAGAACCAGCAGCACCTAGAAGGTGGCCTGTCATTGATTTCGTAGAAGAAACCAATACTTGCTTGCTGCCTGCTTCGCCAAGAGCACGCTTGATGCCCTTAACTTCCGCTACGTCACCTGCAGGAGTCGAAGTACCGTGTGCGTTTACATAACCGATTTGTTCACCAGTAATGCCAGCATCACGCATAGCCGCTTCCATTGCTAGTGCGCCACCTGAGCCATCTTCACTTGGAGATGTCATGTGGTAAGCGTCACCCGACATACCGAAGCCAACTAGCTCACAGTAAATCTTAGCGCCACGAGCTTTCGCATGTTCGTACTCTTCAAGAACCATCATGCCTGCACCGTCGCCAAGAACGAAGCCATCACGGCCTTTGTCCCATGGACGAGAAGCTTTTTGAGGCTCATCGTTACGAGTAGAAAGTGCTTTAGCCGCACCAAAACCGCCCATACCTAGTGGAGTTGATGCTTTTTCAGCACCACCCGCTAGCATTGCGTCTGCATCGCCGTATGCAATCATACGAGCCGCGTGACCAATGTTATGTAGGCCAGTCGTACATGCAGTAGAAATCGCGATGTTTGGACCGCGTAGGCCACGCATGATAGACATGTGACCAGCAATCATATTCACGATCGTCGACGGTACGAAGAACGGGCTGATCTTACGAGGGCCTTTTTCAGTTAGAGCTTGGTGACCGGCTTCGATCAAACCAAGACCACCAATACCAGAACCGATAGCAACACCCACACGTGGAGCGTTTTCTTCAGTAATAGTTAGGGCTGAATCATCTAAAGCTTGAATACCTGCTGCGACGCCGTACTGGATGAACAAGTCCATCTTACGAGCATCTTTTTTAGTCATATACTCTTCGCAGTTAAAGTCTTTAACTAGACCTGCAAAACGAGTTGAGAAATTGGTTGCATCAAAATGATCGATATTAACGATACCACTTTGACCAGCTAGCAGGGCTTTCCAAGAAGATTCTACAGTGTTGCCTACCGGTGACAACATACCCATGCCAGTGACAACTACACGACGCTTGGACACGATTTTACACTCCGGGGATTGAGGTGATTTAAGATGAGGATAGATGAGTTAGATAAAACACAGGCGGTCGAGGTGACCGCCTGGGAGAGATTATTACTGAGCGCTAGTTACGTAATCGATAGCTGCTTGAACAGTAGTAATTTTCTCAGCTTCTTCATCTGGGATTTCAGTGTCGAATTCTTCTTCTAGAGCCATTACTAGCTCTACTGTGTCTAGAGAATCTGCACCTAGGTCATCAACGAAAGAAGCTTCGTTTTTAACTTCAGCTTCGTCTACACCTAGCTGTTCAACAATGATTTTCTTTACGCGTTCTTCGAGGTTGCTCATTTTTTCTTTTCCTTTACAGAGTTCGCTTTATGCGATGTTTTCCGTAGTTTATTCAATCTATTGAAAGTTGCAAGGTCAACTTTTCTGGTCAAACCACAATTTTCACGATTTTAACCGAAATTACGTATGATCTTGACTTAAATCATGCACAAATGTTGCACATAATTTACACCATGTACATACCGCCATTGACGTGAAGTGTTTCACCTGTGATATAAGCTGCCGCAGGTGACGCCAAAAATACCACAGCTTCAGCGATTTCGCGAGGGTCACCTAGTCGACCTGCTGGTACATTCGCCAAAGTTGCTGCACGTTGGTCATCATTTAGCGCTTTAGTCATGTCAGTTTCGATGAAACCAGGAGCTACAGTGTTCACTGTAACGCCACGAGACGCAACTTCACGAGCCATTGATTTAGTAAAACCAATTACGCCTGCTTTTGCAGCTGCGTAGTTAGCTTGACCAGCGTTACCCATAGTACCTACTACAGAACCAACGTTTACGATACGGCCTTGACGTTTCTTCATCATGCCACGCAATACAGCTTTAGACATGCGGAAGATAGGCGTTAGGTTAGTATCGATGATGTCATTCCATTCGTCGTCTTTCATACGCATCAGTAGGTTATCACGAGTGATACCTGCGTTGTTAACTAGAATGTCAATCGCACCGAATTCATCGTTGATGGTTTTCAGTGTAGCAGCAATTGAGTCAGTATCCGTTACATTAAGAGCAAGACCTTTACCGTTCTCACCAAGGTACTCGCTGATTGCAGCTGCGCCGCCTTCAGATGTCGCAGTACCGATAACTTTAGCACCACGCTCAACTAAAAGTTCAGCGATTGCACGACCGATGCCACGGCTTGCGCCTGTAACTAGTGCAACTTTGCCTTCTAAATTCATCATAACTTCTCTATTAAGTGGTTATTTACTTAGCAGCTTCTAGTGATGCAGTATCATTAACTGCAGCAGCTGTCATAGTTTTTACGATTCGTTTTGTTAGACCAGTAAGAACTTTACCAGGGCCTAATTCAAGTAGCTTCTCAACGCCTTGCTCATTCATCGCTTGTACACCTTCAGTCCAACGAACTGGGCTGTATAGCTGACGAACAAGTGCGTCTTTAATTTTTGCAGGGTCTGTTTCAGCAATAACATCAACGTTATTGATAACAGGCAATGCTGGCGTGTTGAACTCTAGAGCTTCTAGAGCCACTGCTAGTTTATCTGCTGCTGGCTTCATCAGTGCACAGTGAGACGGCACAGAAACAGGTAACGGAAGTGCACGCTTAGCGCCCGCTTCTTTACAAAGTGCACCAGCACGCTCTACTGCAGCTTTGTTACCCGCGATAACAACTTGGCCAGGAGAGTTAAAGTTAACTGGAGACACAACTTCGTCTTGCGCAGCTTCTTCACACGCTTTAGCAATCGCTTCATCGTCTAGACCGATGATTGCGTACATTGCACCAACACCTGCAGGAACCGCTTCTTGCATCAGTTGACCACGTAGTTCAACCAGCTTGATCGCTTCTTTAAAGTCGATAACGCCGGCACATACAAGAGCAGAATATTCACCTAGGCTGTGACCTGCTAGATTTACAGGTTGCTCTAGGCCAAGCTCTTGCCATACACGCCAAATTGCAACAGACGCTGTTAATAGAGCCGGTTGAGTGCGAAAAGTTTCATTTAGATTTTCTACAGGACCATCTTGAACCAATGCCCATAGATCGTAACCAAGTGCTTCTGAAGCTTCAGCAAATGTCTTTTTAACAACATCATACTGTTCGCCTAGGTCAGCAAGCATACCGATAGCTTGAGAGCCTTGGCCTGGGAATACGATAGCAAATTTGCTCATTGTAATTTTCCTTTAAGCAAAGCAAAAAATTGAATAAGGCACATAAGTTATGTGCCTTGTTTGTTGATTATCGCTTAGGGTTAGAATTTAACTAACGCAGAACCCCAAGTGAAGCCGCCGCCAAATGCTTCAAGTAGAAGCGTTTGACCACGTTTAATTCGCCCGTCGCGAACAGCCTCATCTAGGGCCGTTGGTACGGTAGCTGCTGACGTGTTGCCGTGCTTATCAAGAGTAATCACTACTTGATCAAGCGACATCGTCAGCTTTTTAGCGGTTGCCGAGATAATACGGTAGTTCGCTTGGTGTGGAACTAACCAATCAAGCTCTGACTTATCCATATTGTTCGCCGCTAAGGTGTCTTTAACTAGCTTAGAAAGCTGAGTTACCGCCACTTTAAATACTTCGTTGCCCGCCATGTGCAGCCATTTGTCTGCATCACCGCCGCGCTCTGGTACTTCTAGGCTTAGAAGCTCACCGTATTTACCATCAGAGTAAATATGAGTAGACAAAATACCTGGCTCTTCGCTTGCGCCTACAACCACCGCGCCTGCTGCATCACCAAATAGGATGATAGTAGAGCGGTCAGTCGGATCACAGGTTTTTGACAGTGCATCCGCACCAATTACCAAAACGTTCTTACACATGCCAGTCTTGATGTGTTGATCAGCAACAGACAGTGCGTAGACAAAACCAGAACACGCTGCAGCCAAATCAAACGCAGGGCAGCCTTTGATACCAAGCTTGCCTTGTACCTGACATGCCGAAGACGGGAATGTGTGGCTACTGCTGGTTGTCGCAACGATGATTAAATCAATCTCTTCTTTGTCGATACCTGCCATTTCAATGGCATTTTCAGCAGCGTAAAACGCCATATCAGCAACGGTTTCGTTTTCCGCTGAAATACGACGCTCTTTAATACCCGTTCTAGCAACGATCCACTCATCGCTAGTCTCTACCATTTTCTCTAAGTCTGCGTTAGTACGCACCTGAGATGGCAAGTAGCTGCCAGTACCTAAAATTTTGCTATACATGAAGACTAATAATGCCTCTCGAGTAAAACCGCTTCCAAACGATCGCTAATGCGGCTGGGGACTTGTCGTTTGACCTCGTGTACTGCTTCACCAATCGCGTTGACGACTGCAGACACATCAGCACTTCCATGACTTTTAATGACAATGCCGCGCAATCCTAACAAACTTGCGCCGTTATACTGGTCGGGGTTCAAGGTTTTTAATTCAGTAAATAGCTCAGAAAACAGCATTCTGGCTATCCAACCCTTTATTGTTGAAGCCATCATGCGCGTTTTTAGCTTATCAATAAAGAGCTGAGCCGTACCTTCGCACGTTTTTAAGCAGACATTGCCCACAAAACCATCACATACGACGACATCAGCAGCATCTTGAAGTAATTGATTACCTTCAATATAGCCTATGAAGTTCACAGACTGAGTATTAGACAACATTTCAGCGCATCGTTTTACAAGGTCATTGCCTTTAATTTCTTCTGCACCGATATTCAAGATAGCGACACGTGGTGCGCGACCTAAATGTTGTTCTGCTAATGCACTGCCCATGACAGCAAACTGAAACAGTGAATCTGCGTCACTAGAAACGTTCGCCCCTAAATCAAGCATCCATGTGCGATTTCCGGATGCAGTAGGCAAAGCTGAAACCAATGCAGGCCTATCAATACCGGGAAGAAGCTTGAGTCTGAAACGGGATAAAGCCATCAATGCGCCAGTGTTACCACCACTCACACAAGCATCAGCCTGTGATTCGGCAACCAGATCGATAGCGGCACGCATAGAGCTACCCTGACTATTACGTAAGGCTAGTGAAGGTTTTTCAGAATTGGAAATGATTCGATCACAATGCTGGATACTCAAACGAGAATCAGGCATTCGACCTAATGAAGATAATTGAGATGTGATCGCGTTTCGATCACCTATTAGAATGACTTTTAGCTCTGGGAAATACGACAGTGCCTGCACGGCGGCAGGCACTGTTACACGAGGACCGAAGTCCCCGCCCATTGCATCAAGCGCAACGGTTAGATTTTGCAAAGGTCAACCTTACTTGTTGATAACCTTTTTGCCGCGGTAGAAACCTTCGGCAGTCACGTTGTGACGTAGGTGAGTTTCACCTGAAGTTGCGTCTACAGAAAGTGCAGCTGTAGTTAGCGCATCGTGTGAACGACGCATGCCACGCATTGAACGTGATTTCTTGCTCTTTTGTACGGCCATTGACCCTACTCCTATGTAAATTCTTAAAGAAGCAATTACTTCTTTAAGCTTTTTAAAACATCAAATGGATTCGGCTTTTTGTCTTCCTCAATTTCTTCAGGAAGTTCACCAAACACCAAGTTATTTGAGTTAACGCTACATTTCGCATCGTCGTGCATTGCTATTTGTGGCAATCCAAGGATGAACTCGTCTTCAACTAATTGAATCAGGTCTAACTCACCGTACTCGTTCAGATCTACCAAATCGTACTCTTCCGGTGCTTCCTCTTCACTTTTCTCACTGTAAACAGGAGTATAAGTAAATTGGACATCGCACTCATGTGCGAAAACCTCATTACAACGTTGACACTCTAAATCGACTTCGACGTTAGCTTTACCAGAGATAACGACTAATCGTTGTTCATCAAGCCCAAATGACATTGAGACTTGCGCGTCACGTTTTACGCCTTCAGTTGCTTCAGTTAAACGCTTCAAAAGACTGACCTGGATGATACCATCCATATCGAGTCGTTTTTGAGCCGTTCTTGCCGGATCAACTGTACGCGGTATTTTTTCCTTTTGCATAGGGCGCGAATCTTATCTTCCAAATCGTGTTTAGTCAAAGGAAATGGCAAAAAAAATGTACTTTCCTGCCTTTCCTATTCAGAGCATTATGAATAGCAGGACAAGTTACGTTATCCTGAGATAAATGCTTCCTTGAATTGTAAATTAAAATGAGAAATTACCAACTAGTTTTAGCCTCTACATCACCATTTAGGCAAGAGATCCTCAAAAAACTACAGTTAAGCTTCATTACAGCCAAGCCAGACTGCGATGAAACGCCGCTTCCAGAAGAGACACCACAACAGTTGGTGATGCGCCTTGCTGAGACCAAAGCTAAGTCTTGTGTTGTGGAGCAACCTAGCTTAGTCATTGGTTCTGATCAGGTTTGCGTAATTGATGGAGAGATCATTGGTAAGCCTCACACTCGAGAAAAAGCGATCGAGCAGTTATCTCGTCAAAGCGGCAAGAGCATTACTTTTTATACTGGGCTTTCGGTTTGGAACAACGAAACCAATGAAGCTGACACACGTCTCGACACCTTTGTAGTGCATTTCCGCGATTTAACTAAGCAACAGATCATTAGTTATGTTGAAAAAGAGCAGCCTTATTACTGCGCAGGTAGCTTTATGTGTGAAGGGTTAGGCATCGCGTTGTTTAAACAGATGGAAGGGAAAGACCCAAATACTTTGATCGGCTTACCGCTGATCGATCTAGTCGATATGTTAGAAGCGCAAGGAATGGGTGTACTATAACGGATACGCTCTCTTTGTTAGAGATTCCCTACTCCTTCCTTCGTCAGTCTAGGGAATGGCGGAACACGCAATTTTATCTAACCAACTAATGATATAGAGCGTGATTTTAAAAAGTCGTCATCCTCAAGAGCGAGGAACGAGCGACTTGGGGATCTTCTACAACAGATGAAAACAAAAAAGGTTGACGATATTCGTCAACCTTTCTCATTTATGGATACTGAAGAACAAATTTAGAGGCACTCTATACCTTCGTATCTCGTATCTCGTATCTTCTTAAAGCTTACGTAAACCAGTTAGGGCTTTCTCTAGCCTTCTTTCCATTGGCGCCGAGATATCCATCTTCTCTTCACTACCTGGGTGTGTGAACTTGATGTTTGCTGCATGTAGGAACAGACGATCAAGACCAACCTTACCCGTGTAAGCGTCAAAACGACGATCACCGTAGCGATCATCCCAAGCAATTGGGTGACCAGTATACTGAGCGTGCACACGAATTTGGTGTGTTCGGCCTGTAATTGGGCTTGCTTGAATCAACGTCGCCTCTTGGAATTTTTCTAAAACCTTAAAACGGGTTTCAGAAGCTTTACCATTCGGGTTAACTCGAACAATGCTGTTCACTTCATTTTTCAACAAAGGTGCGTTGACGACTTTGCAGCTGTTCTTCCATTCGCCCATAACTAAAGCGAAGTAGTATTTTTGAACCGTTTTTTCACGGAACTGTGCTTGAAGGTGTCTTAGCGCCGAGCGCTTCTTAGCAACAAGCAAAATGCCAGACGTATCTCTATCGATACGGTGCACTAATTCAAGAAAACGAGCATCAGGGCGAAGAGCACGTAATGCTTCAATCGCGCCAAATTTTAATCCGCTACCACCATGAACAGCAGTGCCAGACGGTTTGTTAAGAATTAGCATGTGATCATCTTCATAAATGATGCACTGTTCTAATTCTGAAACCTTGTTGAGTTTCGTGCTCGGCACGTTCTCTTCTGTTTTCTCTTCAATAGTAACCGGAGGGATACGAACTAAATCGCCAGCTTTTAGTTTGTATTCAGCCTTGATGCGTTTTTTATTTACGCGGACTTCGCCTTTACGCACGATTCGGTAAATCATGCTTTTCGGGATGTTTTTTAATTGGTTGCGTAAGAAGTTATCAATACGCTGACCAGCCATATCTTCGTCAATGTCGACGAATTGGACTTGGGTTCTAATTTCGCTCATTGCGCTATTGTATCACTGTCACTTTTGATAATTGAGATTTTCTTAGCCCTATTCCGAACTTATTTATCCCTAATCCTTACCGATCTATCCCAAAATGGTCGCCGAAGTTCTATATTTCTTTGATTCTTCGAACAAAAAAGCACCAAGATTCCTGCAAATTAAAATATCAATTGATAAATTATTTATAGACAGTGAGTTAGAGCTATCAAAACCCAAACAAAAACTGTTTTTTTTACAGCATTCCGACAAAGCAGATTGCTGTGTTTACCGACCGCTGCTATAGTTCACAGCTGCTATCAGTGGTTTGACTATTATTTAAACAGCTAACCATTCATAAGCAAGTAAATGAGTAGATAACTCAGATTAGACAGTGCTGCAATCGGCGTAAGACACGGTCAACTGAGTTCCTTATCGCTCTACTCACGTACACTCATGTTGAGTATTCACCGCCACATCGCGGATCATAGGCTAACTCCCTATGATGACTGACGTGCCCCAGAGCATCCCTCTCCAGCCGGGAGGCTGCACCGATAAAGCCATGGGATCTGGCACCATGAGAAACGAAATAAAGCGATAAGAACAATGATGAAAATAAGAAAAGACAATGAGAACTTCTAAATGAAAAGAATGTTAATTAACGCAACTCAAAAAGAAGAGTTGCGTGTCGCTTTGGTTGATGGCCAACGACTGTTCGATCTAGATATCGAAAGTCCAGGTCACGAGTCAAAGAAAGCGAATATCTACAAAGGACGTATTACCCGTATTGAACCAAGCCTAGAAGCGGCATTCGTTGATTACGGCGCAGAACGTCACGGTTTCCTCCCTCTTAAAGAAATTGCCCGCGAATACTTCCCTGAAGGTTATACATACCAAGGCCGTCCTAGCATTAAAGAAGTGCTAAAAGAAGGCCAAGAAGTAATCGTACAAGTAGAGAAAGAAGAACGTGGTAGCAAAGGTGCTGCACTGACAACTTTCATCTCTTTGGCTGGTAGTTACTTAGTTCTTATGCCTAATAACCCTCGTGCTGGCGGTATTTCTCGTCGTATCGAAGGTGATGAACGCACTCAACTGAAAGCAGCATTAAGCACTCTTGAGCTTCCTCAAGGTATGGGCTTAATCGTGCGTACAGCGGGTGTTGGCAAAAGCGCAGAAGAGCTAGAGTGGGACCTGAATGTTCTATTGAACCATTGGGGCGCTATCAAGCAAGCTTCTGATTCAAATGCAGCTCCTTTCCTAATTCACCAAGAGAGTAACGTTATTGTTCGCGCAATTCGTGACTACCTACGTCGTGATATTGGCGAGATTCTAATCGACAGCAATACTATTTTTGAACGTGCACAAGCGCACATTCAATTAATACGCCCAGATTTCATGAATCGCGTTAAGAAATACGATGGTGAAGTGCCACTATTCAGCCATTACCAGATTGAAAGCCAGATCGAATCTGCTTTCCAACGTGAAGTTCGTCTTCCATCTGGTGGTTCTATCGTAATCGACCCAACAGAAGCACTGACTTCTATCGATATCAACTCTGCTCGTGCAACAAAGGGCGGCGATATTGAAGAAACAGCACTTAACACTAACCTAGAAGCTGCCGATGAAATTGCACGTCAATTACGTCTACGTGACCTAGGTGGTCTTGTTGTAATCGACTTTATCGATATGACCCCGGTTCGCCACCAACGCGAAGTAGAAAGCCGTCTACGTGATGCCGTTCGTTTAGATCGCGCACGTGTTCAGATTGGTCGTATTTCTCGCTTTGGTCTTCTAGAGATGTCTCGTCAACGTTTGAGCCCATCACTAGCAGAAGCAAGCCACCACATTTGTCCTCGTTGTACAGGTACTGGTGTTGTTCGTGATAACGAATCTCTAGCACTTTCTGTTCTACGTTTGATTGAAGAAGAAGCTCTAAAAGACAACACAGCACAAGTACTTGCTGTTGTGCCTGTTCCAATCGCTTCTTACCTTCTGAACGAAAAACGTCGCTCAGTAAACCACATCGAGAAGAACCAAGAAGTTAAGATCACTGTTGTTCCTAACTCAGACATGGAAACGCCGCATTTTGAGGTTATCCGTGTTCGTGAAGGTGAAGAGTTCGATCTACTATCTTACTTGCTGCCTAACAAGCTAGAAGCTCTAAAAGAAGCGGAAAGCAAAGAGCCTGCTGAACAGACTATTCGTCCTAAGAAGATCGAAGAACCTGCTCTGAAAGGCTTCGCAGCTCCTGCTCAATCAGCACCAACTCCTGCTCCAGCACCTAAAGCTGTAGAAGAGAAGAAAGCTGAACCAGCAGCGACTCAAGAACCAGGCCTAATTGGTCGTTTCTTCAAAGCTATCGGTAGCTTCTTATTTGGCTCTTCAACTCAAGAAGAGAAAAAAGAAGAAGAGAAGAAAGAAGAAGAAAAACCTAAAAACAATCGTAACAACGGCAACCGTCAACGCCGTGATCGTAACGATAACCGTCGTCGTAACCAACGTGGTGAGCGTGGCGAACAGCGTAACGACCGTGGTGAACGTGGTGACAATCGTAACGAAAACCGTGACAACAAACGCCGCCGTAAGCCAGCTCGTGATGAGAAGCCTGAAGAGCAAAAAGAAGCAGCTCCACAGCAAACTCGTCAGCCTCGCAAGCCTAAGCAAGACCGTCGCAACAAGCCACGTGATGAGCAGAAGCAACGCGAAGAGCAAGCACCATCTAAATTAGCAGAAGAAGGTCTACAGCTAGCAGCAGAAGCACAAGCTGGTAAACCGGAAGCGCCTAAGGCTAAACCTGAAGCGAAAGCAGCTAAGATTAAAGAGCGTCGTCAGCGTCGTAAACTGAACAAGCAAGTTCGTGTTAAAGACCAACAAGCTCAAGCTGAAGATAACGCTTCAAAAGAGCAGGTTGCTGCTAAAGAACTATC
The DNA here is from genome assembly GCF_041470825.1 of Vibrio sp. 10N.261.55.A10. Classification (NCBI taxonomy): domain Bacteria; kingdom Pseudomonadati; phylum Pseudomonadota; class Gammaproteobacteria; order Vibrionales; family Vibrionaceae; genus Vibrio; species Vibrio sp. 10N.261.55.A10. The sequence goes on from NZ_JBFRNC010000087.1 coordinate 32,525, forward strand.
TGTTTCAAAAGAACAGTCAGTAGCTCAAGAGCAAAAAGTTGCGGAACAAGTAGAAGCAACTCAAGCGAATGCAGAGCAAACTGAACAGGAAGAGCCGAAACAACGTCGTAACCGTCGTTCTCCACGTCACCTACGTGCAAGTGGTCAACGTCGTCGTCGCGGTCGTGATCGTCGCCCTAACCCATTCCGCCTACGTAAAGGTGGTGTAGCTTCTCCAGAGATGGCTATGGGTAAAGTGATGCCTCGCTTCATTCCAAAACCTCACCACAAGCAGGCAAAGCCTGAAGTGGCTGAAGTTCAAGTAGCAGCTGAAGCTCAAACATCTGTTCAAGAGCAGAATGTTGCTCTAGAGACGGCACCACAAAGCAACGTAGCAATGACTGGCGGCTTCGCATGTCCAGAGCTTGCAATGGGTAAAGTTATCATCCGTCGTGAAGATGCTGCTGTTGAAGCTCAAGTAGCTGAGACTCCTGCTGTAGTTGAAGCTCCTGCAGTCGTTGAAGAAGCACCAGTGGTTGCAGAAGCGACGAAAGTTGAAGCGCCTGTTGTAGCAGAAGCTGTGCAAGCAGAAGCAACACCAGTTGTTGAAGCTGAAGCGCCTAAAGCTGAAAGTGCAAAAGTTGAAGAAGCACCTGTTGTTAAAGCAGAAGCTCCTAAAGCGGCACCAAAGGCAGCTGTTGCTAAGAAGCAAGCCGGTTCACCAATGACTAAAGCTCCTGGTCCTCAAGAGATCAAAGAGATTGAAGTGATTGCAGCTCCGTTCCGCACTGAACGTTTTGTATCGAAAGGTGCAGGCAGTCAGGCAGCGTCGAACAAAGCTGGCGCGGCGATGACTAAGCCAAACTACTAGTGATTACTGATAGGTAATCGCGAGTAAATAGAATCAAAGGCTGCTTATTAAAGCAGCCTTTTTCATATCTACTAATCGAATAAAAATTAACAGATATATTACTCAAAGTTAGGTTCAACCTTGAACTTAATCACATTTTTGGGTAGCATTCGCGCACTTATCTTTTCGACACTTCGCTATTGCCGCTCTTTTCCATCACTGTTTGGCTACGCAATACACCCGTGTCGGTAAATCCATCTTAAGCATAGCTGAGCAAACATGTTCGAATTCCCACAATTTTCAAAGCACTCTGTAAAGAATGACGTGCTTTCAGGTCTTACAGTAGCCCTGGCTCTGGTACCTGAAGCTGTAGCATTCGCCTTTGTTGCTGGCGTTGACCCAATGGTTGGTCTTTATGCAGCATTCATCGTAGGTTTAATCACTTCTGTCTTTGGCGGCCGTCCAGGTATGATTTCTGGCGCAACCGGCGCAATGGCCGTTGTAATGGTGAGCCTAGTGGCAACCCATGGTGTTCAATACCTATTCGCAGCCGTTATGCTGGCTGGCCTTCTGCAAATTGCAGCAGGTGTATTTAAACTAGGTAAATTTATCCGTATCGTTCCACACCCAGTAATGATTGGTTTCGTGAACGGTTTGGCCATTGTTATCTTCCTAGCTCAGCTTGGTCAGTTTAAAGCGCCAGACGTAACAGGTGCGTTGACTTGGTTACCAAGCGGTCAAATGACACTTATGCTAGGTCTAGTAGCCCTTACAATGGCTATCATCCACTTCCTACCTAAGCTAACAACAGCAGTACCATCTTCATTAGTTGCTATTGTTACAGTAACGGCTTTGGTTGTGGGTCTTGACCTTGAAACTCGCACTGTTGTCGACTTCCTACGTACAATGTCTGGTGACGAAGCTGCTACGCTAGCGGGCTCTCTTCCAACATTCTCAATTCCTGCTGTTCCGTTTTCTTTAGATACACTACAGATCATCCTGCCTTACGCAATTATCCTTGCGGCTATCGGCCTGATTGAATCTCTGCTGACACTGACAGTACTAGACGAAATGACAAACACTCGTGGTCAATCTAACCGTGAATGTGTTGGTCAAGGTATGGCTAACGTAACGTGTTCTGTATTCGGTGCGATGGGTGGTTGTGCGATGATCGGTCAATCGATGATCAACGTAAACTCAGGTGGTCGTGGTCGTCTTTCAGGTATCGTCGCCGCAGTTGCACTACTGATGTTCATCCTGTTCGGTTCTGCACTGATTGAAATGATTCCTCTAGCAGCACTTGTGGGCGTAATGTTCATGGTTGTTATCGGCACATTTGAATGGGCAACCTTCAAGCTTGCGCGTCGCGTTCCTAAACAAGACTTCTTCGTTATCGTTCTTGTTACCGTAGTAACAGTACTGACTGATCTTGCTGTGGCAGTAGGTGTTGGTGTTGTCGCTTCTGCGCTAATGTTTGCTTGGCAACATGCTAAACACATCTACGCAGATACATCAGTAAACGCTGAAGGCTCAAAAGAGTACAAAGTTAACGGCCCAATCTTCTTTGGTTCAACGGCTAACTTCCTAGAGTTGTTTGACGCATACAACGATCCACAAGATGTAATCGTTGATTTCGCAAACTCACGCGTGACTGACCATTCTGCAATTGAAGCGATCGACACGATTGCTGACCGTTACGCGGCGCTAGGTAAAACACTTCACCTTCGCCACCTAAGCCAAGACTGTGTTGCTATGCTGCACAAAGCAGGTAGCTTAGTTGAAGCGAACGTTGCAGAAGACCCAATCTACAAAGTAATGTCTAAGTAATCTTAGCTGTAGCTTTAAGTTAGATTTAGAGAGGCCGACATTCAATGTCGGCCTTTTTTATGGTTCATCG
>NZ_JBFRNC010000088.1:0-1994 GCF_041470825.1 Vibrio sp. 10N.261.55.A10
AGATCAACACGCCCTAGTAAGAAGCGTGATTAAAACTCAACGCGGTAAACTGACGTGCTACCACTCACTTCGTTGCCAACCGCAATAAAGTGGTTACCAGAACGAGTGAAATACTTGATTGATTCTGGACCTAAATCACCCGCTTTAGCGTTGTAAGTCTCGTTGTCGCAATCACCGTCTTCATCAACCTTAGTGCACACAGGCTGAGTAAAGTCGCGATTGTTCAAGTAGCTGATGAAACTTGCGTTTTTAGGCTGTGTTACGTCGTAAACCATGATGCCACCTTGGCGCTCAAGTCCAATAAAGGCATAGTGCTTGCCGTTGATCTCCGCCACTTCGATCGCTTCAGGTTCTACGCCTTTATCATCACTACGATCGTCACCGCTTTGGTTGTTATCATTGGTGCTGTTGAAGTTTGCAGGATCTTGCTCAAGTACGATTCGAGCAAAATCATCGCCGCTATCAAACACTAGCTCGCCTGACTCATCCCAGATAGAGAACGAGCGGCTGCCGAATGCTTGAACCTTTTGGTCAGCAGCGAGTGTCCCTTGTGGCTTAATCACTTTAAGACGTGCAAGTTGCTTGTTGTCTTTCAATGCGCCATCTAATGGGTGGTTAGCGTCAATATCTAACTTCTTGCCGCGTACTTCATCGACATAAGCGATACAAAAGTCTTTTTCTGTGGTGTAGTTTTCGGTGCCTTGATAATCGTCACCGTCCCACTCAAAACCTTTCTCATCACACATTTCTTGCGTAGTCTTGATGCCATATTCACGACCATCACCTTCGTTCGCAGTCACGATGTAGGTGTTGCCATCCACACTGTAACTAGTGATGCTGTCAGGCATGTAAAGGCCTTCTAACATTGTGTAGCTTTGTAGATTACCGATATTTTTGTCTTTGTTTGATGCATCCAACTGAACGGTATCCCAAGGCTTGCCGCCTAATCCGAGAATCGCATCCACCTCTGCACTTACCACGTCAATCGCTGCTAATGCATTGTTCTCTTGAAGAGCGACGTAGAGTTTTCCGTTATCAGAAAACGTTAAATATTCTGGTTCTAAATCTTGAGCAACAGTTGCATTCGGAGCAGAAATTCGAACCTTGTCGGTCAGTTCTGTATGGCGAGACTGACCTTGATTGAATACCTTGAAATCAATCTGCGTGACTTTCGCTTGCATCGGCCCATTCGCTAAATCGACCAGCGTCACAGAGCCTTCAGGGTCAATGCTGTAATCTGCATTCGGCTCACCTTCATTTGCGGATGCAATGTAACGGCCATCTTTCGAAAAGCTAACCATATCTGGCAATGCGCCAGCAGCATAAGTGGTGATCAACTCTAGCGTGTCTGAGCGATACAGAGCAATAATGCCATTCTGTTGTTTGTCGGCGTTTTCAATCGCGACAGCAACTAAACCCTGATGAGTAGACACACTGTTCGCTGCACCAATATCAATACCAGAAGCTAAAGCTGCAGATTGAAGATCAATAGAGCCTTCCGAATTTGGCGAGCTATCGGTATTCATCGATAGCACATCAATTTTCTTTGCTTGAGCGTTCACAACATAAAGCTTGTCGGTACATGAATCGTAGCTGACAATTTCTGCTGCGGAAGTTGCAAAAGGGGCATCGGCAATAGAGCGACCAACTAGACTGATTCCGGTTACCTCAGCATCGGAAGCGCTTGGCTGCTTGATGGATTGGCATTGAAGGCTAAATGCATCAAGTGACGTTTGGGATGGCGTAGCAGTCGTTGATTGAGAACACCCTACTAGAGCAGAACTTACCGCGATAGGTAGTAATAGTGTCAGCTTATTAAATTTGCGATTCATATATCCTCCATAATTTGAATCGCGATCATAGAGGGCTGTAATGACACTTATCTTTCTCTTTTATTAACAATAAATGACAATAATAGGTTTCTTTTACTCATAACATCAATAGTTTAAGATGAGCATTCCATTAACAAGCAAGCAAAAAAAAGGTTCATCGCG
>NZ_JBFRNC010000089.1:0-209 GCF_041470825.1 Vibrio sp. 10N.261.55.A10
TTGATTAGGTTTAGAAAAGTTAAGAGACGATATTGGGTCTGTAGCTCAGCTGGTTAGAGCGCTCGCCTGATAAGCGGGAGGTCGGTGGTTCAAGTCCACTCAGACCCACCAATATCGACCTAGATGGGGCTATAGCTCAGCTGGGAGAGCGCCTGCCTTGCACGCAGGAGGTCTGCGGTTCGATCCCGCATAGCTCCACCATCTTTAAG
>NZ_JBFRNC010000090.1:0-203 GCF_041470825.1 Vibrio sp. 10N.261.55.A10
TCCAAATTGTTAAAGAGCTAGATATTTCAAAAGAAATAACCATTTTTAAAGATTCTTAAGGAAGAACACTTAAAGATGGTGGAGCTATGCGGGATCGAACCGCAGACCTCCTCGCTGCCAGCGAGGCGCTCTCCCAGCTGAGCTATAGCCCCATCTGGAAAAGTATTTCCTACTCTTAACTTATTAAACCATCAATCTGTGTG
>NZ_JBFRNC010000091.1:0-3888 GCF_041470825.1 Vibrio sp. 10N.261.55.A10
TTCCGTCTTGCTCACGAAACTGGCGTCATCTTACTACCTGGTAAAGGTTTCGACACAGTACACGCCTCAGTACGCGTATCACTAGCGAACCTTACTCACCACGAGTACGAGCTAATTGGCCGTGCAACACGCACTGTGTTGGATGAGTACTTCCAAGAGTTCTCTGCGTAATTCGTAGTTGCTAGAAAATATAAGCCCCGTCAAGTCGGGGCTTTTTTATTCGGTTGTTTAGGTCGTGATAATGAATGTAATTTCTGTAAATGCCGTTGAATCTGCCATTTTGGCACTCTTGATGTTGTTGTTTGGTGAGGTAACCAAAAAACACACACCAATATTAAGTAAATATCATATCCCAGGGCCGGTGATTGGTGGGTGCATCGCAGCCTTAATTACTACTTGCTTATATCGCATGGGAATGGAGTTCGAATTTGAACTTCCTTATAAAGAGACGTTGATGCTGATGTTTTTCGCAGGCATTGGTTTAAGCGCAAATATCAAGCAGCTATTCCAAGGTGGACGCTTGTTCGTTGTCTTTCTCGGAATCGCCGTTGTTTATATTATTTTTCAGGACGCTATTGGTGTCGCTGCAGCCTCGTTCTTAGGGCTGGATCCTAAGCTAGGACTGATGACGGGCTCTATCACCCTATCAGGTGGGCATGGTACAGGTGCTGCATGGGCGTCGATGTTTCATGACCATTTTGGTGTCGATAATGCACTCGAAATCGCGATGGCCTGTGCCACTTTTGGTCTTGTGATTGGCGGTATTATCGGAGCGCCTTTAGGCACGTATTTGGTTGAAAAAAATCAACTTTCAACACCGAACGTACATGCAGCAGATGTGGAACACAAAAAGGCCCATCACATGCCGACTAAGGGCAATGTACTACATGGCATCGGAAGCGTTGTTCTTTTAGCATGCTGTGTTGAGCTCAGCCAAATGCTACATAGTTTAGTGCTTGTGCTCGATGTGCATTGGCTGAACATGGTGCCAAATTTCGTCTATGCGTTATTTGTTGGTGCACTATTCTCAACACTATTTAGCGAGAGCAAACCTGCCAAGATTGCGATGGTCGAAGTGGCACGTTTAAGCTCAATTGCCCTAAGTGTCTTCTTATCTATGGCATTGCTTGAAATCAAACTTTGGCAGCTGTTTGATATGGCGTTGTCGCTGGTGGTTATCCTAACGATTCAAACATTGTTTACTATTGTGTTTGTTACGTCCGTTACCTATAAGCTACTCGGTAAAAATTATGATGCCGCGGTGATGGCAAGTGGTCATGCGGGCTTTGGTTTGGGTGCGACACCGACAGCCATGCTCAATATGAATGGTATCACGGGTTACTACGGCCCATCGCCACAAGCGTATTTTATCGTGCCGTTAATTGGTGCGTTCTTTATCGATCTCTCAAACCTAATCGTTATAGAGACATTCTTACATTTCATGTCTTGATGGATCTTCCCCATCAAAGGGGATTACCAAAGTTCAGTACTTTGACTTTAAAATTTACTCAAGACATCAAAAACTATATTCAGAAGAGGAGTGACGGTTTGAAAGGTGTAATTGTAGTGGTCAACTGATATTGGCCACGTTCCTAGAGTTTAACCAGAACAATCGTTCTGATTCATTGGGAGTCAAACCACCGTTGTATTGGTGCGGGCGGAGTTGGCAATAATACCCAATAATGTATCGAGTAATTTCTTGTTGTGCCTCTGCAAAGCTCCGATAATCTACTGTAGATATCCATTCCGTCTTCAAGCTTCTAAAGAAGCGTTCCATTGGTGCATTATCCCAGCAATTTCCTCGTCGAGATAAGCTTTGATTGATCTGAAAGCGCCACAGTAATTGCCGATAACTTCGGCTTGTATAATGACTGCCTTGATCGCTGTGAAACATGACGCCCTGTGGTTTACCACGAGACTCATAAGCCATGGCAAGAGCCTTACGAGTTAATCGACTATCGGGCGATAATGACATTGCCCAACCAATCGTTTTTCTAGCGAACAGGTCTAAAACTACGGCTAAGTACATCCAACGATAGCCAGTCCAAACATAAGTAACGTCACCAACCCAAACTCTGTTTGGCTCCGTAACTGCAAACTGGCGGCCTAAGAGGTTTGGGATCTCAATATGTTCTTGTGATGCTTTACGATACCTGTGTTTTGGCACTTGGCAGCTCACTAGACCAAGGGCTTTCATGAACTTCGTTGCTCTGTAGCGACTCAGGTTAGTTCCCTGACTCGTTATTATGTCAGCAATGGTTCTCGCTCCCGCAGAACCGTTGCTTGCGGCATGTGCCTCGCTAACTAAACTACGGAGCTTTGCTGTTTCGGCATCAATTTCTACTGGACGTTTTCGCCAGTAGTTGTAACTGCTTCGATGAACATTGAACACTTCACATAATATTTTTACGCTGTGGCTCTGCTTGAGTTTCTTGATTATCAAGAATTGTTCAGTGAGTCCGACATCAACAGAGCCGTGGCTTTTTTTAATATTTCATTATGCTCTTCAAGGCGAGCTAACTTCTTTTTTAATTCACGTATTTCAATTTGCTCAGGCGTCATCGGCGATGCTTTAGGTGCTTTCCCCTGACGTTCCTCTTTTAGTTGGCGAACCCACTTATCCATCGTGGACTTCCCAACATTCATAGCTTGAGCAGCCTCTGTCACAGAGTGGTTCTGATCTAGAACCAGTTGTGCCGCTTCTAATTTGAATTCAGCGCTAAATAGTCTTCTTGTACGTTTTGTCATAGTGTCACCTGTTAACTTATGAGGTGATGATATCACCTCTAACTAAGTGACCAAATTCAGCGTACCACTACACCTATACTTGCAACAAGTGCGGTGGCAGTTATAGGGCCAATTCCAGGGATCTCTGCGATTCTTTTAGAATCAACATTCGTACTGTGCCATTGTTCAATTTCTTTTGTTAACGCACTAATTCGTGAAGAAAGCTCATCAATTAGTTCTTTTAAATGAGTAACCACGCAGCGAATCGGTGGCGTCAAATTATTTTCAGCATCCTCTAAAACCAGAGGGAGCTGCTTGTTAAGTGATGCACTTCCTTTAGGAAAGACAAGACCAAACTCAGCCAGCAACCCACGTAATTGATTAGTTTGGCCAGTTTTCATTGAAACTAACCTTTCTCTAGCTTTGTGAACAGAAAGGATTGATTGCTGTTCAATCGATTTTATAGGTACGAAACGCATGTTAGGGCGAGTTACCGCTTCACAGATTGCTTCAGCATCAGCGGTATCGTTCTTATTTGATTTCACATAGGGCTTAACAAACTGCGGAGGCATAAGTTTAACGTCATGACCAAATTGCTTGAATACTCTTGCCCAATAATGAGCACTGGAGCAAGCTTCCATACCAACAAGACAAGGAGGCATATTGGTCAACGTTTCGGACAACTTCTTTCTGCTGATATTTTTCTTCAAAAGAACTTTGCCTGATGAATCTACTCCGTGAAGAGCAAAAGAAGATTTAGCTAAGTCGATACCTAAAGTTGCAATGGTCATGGTCTCTTCCTCATTTATGTTACCGACTATAAGTTTAGACGGTGGGTGGAAGTGTCCATATCATTAACAACGCCCGGTGATTATGCCAACTGCCTCTTTGTTGAGAGCCGTAAGCCAGTAAAACAACGGTAGGTAGGTTGTCGTTCTTGAAGTGGAAACACTTAATTGAAATTGATTTCGAAAATCATCTACTTTTGCCAGTTTAAGATAAATCTATTTAAAATAATCACTTAAGATGTAAATTGCACTTCAAAAACTATGCGAACAGTTAAAGTGATGATTTGATCCATCAAATGGGATTACATAATAAAACCTTTTGTTCTTAATATTCGGTTCGAAGCAACGAGATTCTTTATTTATTTTGAATAAT
>NZ_JBFRNC010000092.1:0-58992 GCF_041470825.1 Vibrio sp. 10N.261.55.A10
TATGTTGGATAGACCATCGCTAAGTGGCCTTATAGCGAGATAGTCAAAACTCATTCTATTGATTTCGGCAAATCATTTTGTAGCTTCAAACTAGTGATGTTAGGGCTGGCTTGTGATGCCCCAAAAACGCCTAGAATTGAACTTGCAAGGTTTCAGATACAAAAAGTAATAGATGCGACGATCTAGCCCCATCGCCCTCAATGAAATTAAGACTATTGCTTGAATGTAGTGCGCCACTGAATCGGCGATACATGAAAAGCCGATTTAAAGTGCTTTCTGAATACACTGTCAGAGCCAAAACCCGCTTGCTCTGCAACTTGAGGTATCGATAGTTTCGTGGTTTCTAATAGACGTTGGCTAAGCACCAAACGTCGGTTTTGCAGCCATTCACCAAATGTACAGCCATAGGTGGATTTAAACTGGCGTGTGAAGGTACGTTTACTCATCGCACAGCGCTCAGCGACTTCATCTAGTGAGTGACACTGATTAAAGCTCTGCTCCACCAGCTCAATCACAAGGCTAATACTTGTCTCTGTAAGAGGTTTTATGTTGACTGGTGCTGGTATGTATTGCTGCTGTCCACCAGTACGAGATGGCGCAGTCACCATCTTACGTGCGAGATCATTCGCAAGCTCACTACCACACAAACGGCGCACTATATGTAGACAACAATCGAGTGAAGCAGCTACTCCAGCAGAGGTAATGATAGTCTCATGTTCAACAAATAGAGGGTTTGGGTCAAAATCCACCTTAGGAAATTGCTGCTGAAATTGTTCGGAAAACGCCCAATGGCTTGTGGCACGTTTTCCATCGAGAACGCCAGCACATGCAAGTACATAAGACCCGAGGCAGAGTCCTACTAGTAGCTTACCTTTCCCATGATGCTCTATTAGCGCCTCTATAAGTCGCTCACTTGGCTCTGGCAGGTCATTTGGCCAGCTTGGAACAATCACAATATCCGCCTCTTTAATAGCGCTCAAATCTCTATCGATCACCACACCAAATCCAGAGCTTGTTTCAAACTGCAAGCTGTTTTCGCAACAGATCCTCAAGTCAAACCGAACCGGCTGACCGAAAAAGATATCTTGAAACACCAGACAAGGCACAGAGAGATGAAAAGCACTGATGCCTTCAAAGGCTACCATCGTAATTTTAATTAGCTCGGTTGATTTGTTCACAAGTGTCTCGATTTGCGCGAATGTTGACTTTCAAGACAGTATCACAAGAAACTAGAAAGAAGCATACTAAATCTCATAGAGAACATGGCTTGTTAGTGAGTTTAGAGAGGCATTATGAAGATCCACCACCTACGTAGCGCAACATTTATTATTGAATCTGGCGAAAAATTTATCCTTATTGATCCTATGTTGGGGAAAAAAGGCTCTATGCCTCCGTTTTCAGTCATTAAGGCTAAGGCCGCGAAAAATCCAACCGTTGAGATGCCAAGTAATGCCGATGAGCTACTAAACAAGGTTACTCATACCTTAATTACTCACAGTCAAACACTTGGTATCAAGGCATTACAACATGGAGATCACCTAGATCCGGCAGGTGAGACGTTTTTAACAAGTCGTAATATCCCAGTTGCGACACCAGCCAAAGATAAGGCTTACCTAGAAAAATATGACTTAACGGTAAATTGGGGAATTGAAGACTGGCAAACTATCGACTTTCTAGACGGAAAGCTCACCGCGGTTCCGGCTTTGCACGGCCATGGATGGATTCACAAGGTAATGGCTAATGGTGTTGGATTTTTCTTGGAGCTCCCCAATGAGCCTTCTATTTACATTAGCGGTGATACAGTTCTAACCGATGATGTAAAACGAGCGTTGACTGAGTTGAAACCTGATATCACAGTAGTCGCGGCAGGTCGTGCTCGTATGGACGTTGGTCAACCGTTATTGATGTCTATTGATGAGGTCATGGAGTTTATTCGCCTTTCCCCTAATAAGGTGGTTGCGAACCATATGGAGGCACTCAATCACTGTGCAGTGACTCGACCAATTCTTAAAGAAGCAATTGATAAAAACGGTTTGTCAGATAAAGTCCTTATTCCTGCTGATGGTGAGACCTTGGAGTTTTAGATACCTGAACTAATCCGGTGACTCCCGATTTAAGTAAATAGTCTAAATGATTTCTGTCCAGAGATGTGTTATGCCGCCATGCTTTGGGACAAAAGCGCCTTAGAACTACTAACTTAGAGTGTGAAACATCTTAGACCATATAGCAGCACTTGAACCAGTGCCGCTAACAAAACAAGCGTAAGCTGAGACTACGCCAGAAACGTTATCCCCATCTACGCTCTGCAACAGTGGCTAAATCATATTCTGATTCATTATCTAAAAACCTCAATCTGCCAAAGTCTTTGCACAATGTATCTATAAAAACACCACTTTCTAACACAGTCTCTAGAGGCACAGGAACTATTTTATCGTTGGGAACATTACTTAGGGCCAACTTATAACGTTCATAAGAATGACGTTCCTCGTCGCTCAAAGATGACTTCGATTTATGCTCAAAAACTCGGCCATACAGCCAGAATTTGATATTGCCGAGAGAAAACTCGATAAGTGGTTCTCCGAAGCTTGTTCCATCTTTTCTATCATCAGCCTTAAGCATCGAATGAACCGTTAGTACCAAAGCTACACTGTACGATTTACCAGTCACTTCAATTTCGGGATATCCAATCTCACATTTATGATCAGCATCAGATAATTCATACAACTTGTCTTTTCTAATTCTTGCGGCATCGATGTTTTCTTCCCGCAAATAAGGGTGAGAATGAGCGGTTCCTATATATTGATACTGGTCTCCGAACACTTTCGCGATGTCTTTTTTAATCAAAAGAGATTCAGAGCTAAATTCAACTGAAGAGCGCTTTCGCTTTGCAGACGTCTCTACAGAGACATGATTTATCGTACATTTAAATGGATGTGTTTTGTTCACGTACCCCCAAAGGTGAGCGGCGGTTTCTACAGAAATACTCTTGCTGCCCTGATGTTTTACAGCATAAGCTTCTAAACCAGCCATGATTAGCTCAAATATCGCACTTTTGCTGACTGAAATTGTCGCGGTCATTTTTTCTTTGTTCCTTTTATTGACAATTATTTGCTTAATTTTGATTAGAGGTAAGACACACAAGAGTTATTGGGCGAACTCGACATGTTCTTTCAGTTTGTTTTTATAGCGCTCATAAAGCGAATCCCATACATCTTCACTTACCATGTCTAGTGGTACGTATTCTTCAAAAATGACACCACTCTCATCAGGGTAGGCAAGCTCGGTATACGCATAACGTGGGCCATCTGCATAAAGCGCTTCCCAACATTCGATGCATTCATCTTTAAACCATTCTTTTTTGATTGGCGCAGGGGTGTTATTCAGAAGATGAATTAAGTTCTTAGAATCAAAGAAACTATGCTCTTCACTTTTGACATTAAACAGGTAGCTAGAAAATAAATCGATGGCTCTTCCGTCCCATAATCTATAGCGGTGGTAGTGAGACGTATAACGCTCCTTTACTCGATCGAGAAGGTGACGTTCACATAAAGCTCTTAAGTCGTCGTTCCTCAATGTTGGGACTTCTGGAATTGGTTCAACGTCATAAAAGCGTCTATGGCCAAACAAGTAGCGTTGAGTCAGCTTTGCGGCGATGGAATCAACGGAACCTTTAAGTGCAATGTCATTGCATGGCAGTTTTGGGGAAGAGTCTGCAATTTTTTTGGCTAGCGCCTTAACAATGTCTGTAGTGGTTGATTTGACTTTCTCAACCAATTTTATACTTAAATAGCCTTGAGCTGAGATTTTTAAAATTCCCTTTTGTGCAGGAATATAACGTGGAGAGGAAAGCGTGAGTGCTGTTGCGGTGTCTAGTGATTTCAAGGTCGCTTGCTGGTCTAAGTCAACCTTTAGGTAATCACAGAACACTGCCAACTGCTCTTTAAAGTCGTTCAGTAGCTCAAGCCTTTCGTTTTCTAGTTCTTGAAGCTCTTCTTTCGAAGCATCTTGATAATCCAGAACTGACATATTATTCTCCTCACAATGCATTCAGTCGCATCAATATATACTCCCTTCAAAGAAAAATCTGATGATTTTGACGGAAACTCAAGTCGTTAGAGTGAACATGGCGTTGTTGCCTAAATCAGTTGAACCTTTTCGGAGTTCTGCGATCTGATCCCTTGTGATGGTTAGAGCGGTGATGACATAGGGGGTTTATCATTGACTTACACTTTAGTGGGGGGATTGGTTCGGTCAGAATACATCAAGTAATGAATAGAGGGTTATTTAGAGCATCGACCCTAACTGACTTTTGTCCAAACCCGTGTTAATAGGTGCGATTATAATAGCTTGCCAACCAACGAAGAATTCGTGATTGCTCAACAGTCGGTAGAACTTCTGTAATCTGAACTGAAGTCTAAGCAAGAAAAAGACAATCAAAAGCGAGCCCAAGTGGCTCGCTTTTTGTGTCTAGTAAAGATGCGTCTGAATGTTTTAACAGGGGGATAGCCTACAAGGCGATCGTGAAACAGTTTTAGAACAGAGCTTAAATTGCGACTCATCGGGTGCTCTGGAAGCGCTAAGGTTATTTAGTCCCTGAGCGGTAGTTTGGATCTGTCCAGCATCGAGGTAACTCTTCCCCTGACATAAACATCAGTTCGGACTTTTTAAACATCTCAGGGTCTTGCTGTTCTTCGCCTGCTTGAAACCGACCTTCGATACTGTCTTGAAATAAGTTGGTTAATTTGGTCATTTCAGTTACATCAACGAGGTCACCGGTTTTTTTCTCTTTTAGAAACATTTTTTTGCCCTCAATCTAATCGGTCACCCCTAATTATAATTGCTATTTGGAAAATGAGAGTCTTTTCAATTCCGGCACTTCTTGACTAAGCAGACCCCAGAGCTACGCTTATGATCATCGACAACCCAATCGATGAACACACTTATCCTCAACAAATAAATGGAGTCGCGATGTCATCTGCCCATATTGCAAACAATCTCAGTGAACTGATTGGCGATACCGATCTTGTTAGAATCAACAGTCTTTCAGAGATATCAGGTTGTGAGATTCTTATTAAGTGCGAACACCAGAACCCGGGTGGTTCGATTAAAGATAGAGCGGCACTTCAGTTGGTTATGGATGCAATAGAAGCCGGTAAGCTTAAGCCGGGAATGACAATCGTTGAAGGTACTGCTGGTAATACGGGAATAGGACTTGCTCTGGTCGCTAAATCCCTTGGTTACAAAATGTTGGTGGTGATGCCAAAAGGGCAGGCACAAGAGAAAGAGCGCATGATCTCGCTTTATAATGCTGAACTGTTATTGGTCGACCCTTGTCCTTTTGCAAACCCTGAACATTTTTACCACACGGCTAAGCGGATTGGTGTCGAAAATGAGAGTTATTGGTGGGCAGATCAGTTTGAAAATCTCAGTAATTATCGAGCGCACTATTTAAATACTGGACCTGAGATCTGGCAGCAAACACAGGGGAATATTGATGCTCTAGTTTCAGTGGTGGGGACGGGTGGAACCATTGCCGGAAACTCACACTATCTATCTGAGCAGCAACCCAATCTCGAAACTTGGTTAGTTGACCCAAATGGGTCCGGCATTTATTCGTTTCTACGTAATGGACACTATCAATCAACGGGAAGTTCGTTCACGGAAGGCATAGGGATCATGCGAACGGTTGAAAATTTCAGGCAGGCAAAAATCAATCGTGCAATCACGCTTCCCGATCAGGATTTGGTGACGATATCCCGCCTTGTTGCGGAACATGACGGTATTCTTCTAGGAAGCAGTTCGTCGTTAAACGTAGCAGGCGCGCTATACGCTGCGGCTAGAATGGGGAAAGGGAAAACCATCGTTACATTCAGCTGTGACCTTGCTGAGCGCTCGTATTCGAAGCTGCACAACGAAGCGTTTCTGAAAGAAAAAGAGATACAGCTTAATAAAGAAAACCTTTCTCAACTATGGGCGCGTTATCAAGCAGAAGATGGCAGCATGGTCGTCAACGTATAGTCGTTCTAAGTGAATACTGGCCAGTGGTCTGCCAGCTCTTTCGTTAGCGCTGAATATCCGTTAGCGTTAAGCATCCGGTTAGAGCTAAACATCTGTTAGCGCCAGAACCGGCACTATTGCTTGTTATTAGGGTAGTGAATCACATTATGAAATACGGCGTTTCCTTCACCGATATTTTTGTAGGCATGGGTCTGGTTAGCATTAAAGCGAACAGCTTGTCCTGCGCGTAACGTATGCCACTCATCATCAAACATCACGGCCATCTCTCCTGAAATGCATAAGATGTGCTCAGTGACGCCTGCGTTATGTGGGGCGGATTCATGCTGGTAATCGGGTGCTAGGGTGAGTTCGAATATTTCAAATCCTAGTGCTTCCTCAAAAGGAAACAACAAACTGACGAAAAAGCCAATGTTGTATTCCTCATGTCTTAGTTCGTTTGCGTCTCTGAATAAACTCGTCAGTTCACTGTTTGGGCTAGCAGTGATAAAGCTTGAAAGTGACACCTCGAACCCAGAAGCTATTTGCCAGAGCTTAGCGACTGTCGGGCTGGATTCTCCACGTTCAATTTGTCCTAGCATTGCTTTACTCACGCCTGTTGCTTTCGCTGTTTTGTCTAAGCTCCAGCCTTTTTCTTGGCGAAGGCGTTTCAAGTTAACGCCAACTTTAATTTCTGTTTGCATATTTTCTCTACAAGTTTTTACAAATAAGTTGTGCGTTATAGCGCACGGTGCTAGGTTTGGTCTATGGACGTTATAACGCACACAGGAATAAATTAACATGACTAAGCTAAAATTTTCTCACGTCAGTACCGGCTTTATCGCTGTTTTCATTGGTTATGCGAGCGCCGCGGCGATTATTTTCCAAGCGGCAATGAGTGCTGGAGCAACTGAAGAGCAAGTGGCGTCATGGTTTTGGGCGTTGGGAATTGGCATGGGCGTAACCACAATACTGCTTTCGTTTCATTACAAGAAGCCTGTGGTTACAGCGTGGTCGACGCCTGGAGCGGCGTTGTTAATCACATCTCTTGAAGGGCTGACAATGAATCAGGCTGTGGCCGTGTTTTTGTTCAGTTCGATGTTGATCACGTTAGTTGGATTGGCGGGGATATTTGAGAAAGTCCTAAAACAGATCCCAACATCGATTGCCTCTGCGATGCTCGCGGGGATTCTATTGCAATTCGGTTTGGGTTTGTTCACGTCGCTAATGGAAGAGGCACAAGTCGTAGCGGTCATGCTCGCTGTATTTATTCTGGCGAAAGCGCGGTTAGGAAATTTACTGATCCCAAGCATTTTCATTATCGCACTGGTTATGTGTGTGGGTTTTGGCAAACTCGATGTTAGTCAGGTGACTATGGGATTAACGACCCCAGTGTTCATCACGCCCGATTTTGAGTTCTTTTCGTTGTTCAGTGTCGGTATCCCACTGTTTATAGTGACGATGGCTTCACAGAACTTACCGGGATTTGCGGTTCTAAAAGCGAATGGATACCAAGTCGATTCATCGAAGATCATTACCACCACCGGGGTGACAGGTTTGATTTTCGCGCCGTTTGGTGGCTTTGCGTATAACCTTGCAGCGATTACGGGCGCTATTTGTATGGGCCCGAATGCGGATAGTAACCCCAAGACACGTTATATGGCTGGGATCTGTATGGGCGGGTTTTACTTGTTAGCTGGTGTGATGGGTATGTCATTTGTGTCGCTGTTTAGCGCTGTGCCCTCCGAGATTGTCATTGCGGTTGCTGGCTTAGCGGTGATGCCGACCTTGATGAATTGCCTTGCGGTATCAATGGCAGACAGTCATTACCGAGAACCCGCATTGCTTACTTTCTTATTCACTGCTTCTGGTACTAATTTACTGGGAATCGGCAGTGCATTTTGGGGTTTGTGTATCGGGTTGTTTTGTTGCTGGTTACACAATTACAAAGCTAAGTCACGTGGAGCAAGCAAGACTTCGCAAACTTCGTCGTAATGAAACGACTCAAGATTATGATCAGGTTCGCTGTGAATTAGAAACACCAGCAAGTTGTTTGAGTAGTAAGCCCAGTCATACTTGTGACTGGGCTTGCTTACAAAGGAATAAAGCTACTTAACTTCGTATCTCAGTAGCACTTCATTATCGAGAACGACATTTGTCGACCAGATAAAGCTTGCGCCAGCACCACTGAATTTTTCGATAAAGTTCATGTACGCTTTTTTATTGTTCACGCCAATATCGTCTTCTGAATATACTGATGCTTGAGGCCAAGATGTTGAATCGAACTCTTGGTTCATCCAGTTGGTTGGTGTTTCCCAATGAGCGGCGTAGGCATCTTGACCGTGGTCAGTTCCTTCCGTGGTGCAGCTTTCAGAAAGACGCTTCCCGTCCACTTCACTCAAACAAGTCAGGTCATAAATCGGTGAGGTATAAAAGGTTTGTGCTTGCCAGTCTGGACCTGTCACGGTTCCGTCACTAAAGCTCGCGATAAAGCCACCATCACCAGCGTGGTATGCCTTTCCGCGGTTATCTTCGCTGCCAAGACCTAGGTTTTCTTCCCAATCAATCACTTTCACCGCAATCGTGTAAGGCTTCTTCACCTTAAATTTGACGATGTTTGAGTTAAACGGTGTGAAAGGAACGGTGTCTACCGCGATTAACTTGCCGTTGATATAAAGTTCGAAATAGTTATCGGCAAAAATATAACCTGTTATTTCCTCACCGTCTTGATCCACAACAGCTACCGGTACAGAGCTTTGATCGACTTCGGCTAGGCTGCTTGGCGTGGTGTTTGAGCACTCTTCATAAAGATCAAAGGCTTTCGGCCCTGTTGAAAAGTTGTTTTTGGCTGGAACCGTCCAAACCTTTCCTTCTGAGTCCGTAATCTCCCCGACGCCCGCCACTCGGCTACGTCTGTTTGCACACTCAAAGAGATTCGATTCAACGGTGGTCGCCAACCCTTGAGTAATACTCGCTGAGCCTTGGTAATCACTGACGTTGCTGACCGAGGGTGTATCTGATGATGGTGAGCAGCCTGTAACGAGCAAAGCAACTGATGAAAGGGCAAGGGCTTGATATTTTGTGATGATCATTGATTGGGTATCCGAGAAGGGGTGATTTAAATAAGCGTGGTTCAAAATAAGCCAAGTGCAAGTAAGTTAATTGAAAACAAAGCTATTTCAAACAAATCCGAGCTAAGTAGCTAAGTAGCTAAGTAGCTAAGTAGTTAAGTAGTTAAGTAGTTAAGTAGTTAAGTAGTTAAGTAGTTAAGTAAGCCGTGAACTCATAGCTAATAGTTGGAGCGATGAAGCTAAGCAATGACCCAAATATTTGTGAGGTGCCACGCTTGTTATCTGATAAGGCATATATTACCCGTACAAATGTAAACAAGCGTAAAGCTGAGTAAGCATGGGTAAAACAGCGCTTTTATAGGATGATCACATCAGCTTGCGCGGCGCTGGTAAAAATACTCAGCATGAAGCGGTTTCAGGTTGTGATTGAGATAGTATTTTGCTACAAAACGCGCATAATCTCGCTATACAACATTTAAAGAAGAATTTACCTATGACTACCTTTCAATACTACTTTCACCAACTGCCTTGCTTCGACTGTAAAAAAACGACAGTAAGTACTGATCTTGGTTGGTTAACGCCTGCGATGAAAGACGATGCTATCGCACAAGTGACAGCGACACTTGCACAAGGCGAGGTTACTCCTGATCTTTCTGCAGACGTGGTTTGCACGAAAGAAGAAGCTCGCGAGTACTTACTGCTTAACTTCTTTGGTTATTCAGAAGAAGAATTAGAAAGCGGAATCGAAGCGGATGATGAAAAAGAAGTGGCAGACGAAATCGCAGAGCTAGTAGAAGATGGTAAAGACACTATCACCTTCGAACATGAGATTGCTCTTCAGTGCTGTGCAGACTGCGATGTTGAAGACGAGTCAAACTAAGCTCTTGTATTAAGAGTATTAAACTAAGTACTCTTATTAAGGTTCATCATGAAGCTATGATGTTCTAATGATGAAAGGCGTTAGTGAATTGAGTTCGCTAACGCCTTTTTTGTCTCTCTGTTTCTTATCTTTAAGCGGCATTCAATCTTAAGATGTTGTGCTTTCTATGATGCCTTGTTTGCTCAGTTGCGAAAGGATCTCAGCGGTCTTCTCTCTGAATAAATCTCTCAGTAGACGCACAGTCGGGGTGATGGATTGACGACTTGGACACACTAACCACAGCTCGGTAGGGGTCGGCTTAAACTCAGGCATAACTTTAACCACTTCGCCTGAAAGCAGATGAGGTGACATGTCTAAACAAGATTTTATTGCCACTCCTTTACCAGCGATACACCAACGTCTTACAAGGTCTGCGTCGTTCGAAGCGCGATTTCCTTTTAGTTTCACTTTATGATCTTGAGTACCATCGTTAAACACCCACTCGTCTTGCAACATGTCATGGAGTTGGTAAAGCAAACCATTGTGCTGCGCTAAGTCACTCGGGTGTTTTGGTGTTCCCATTTCAGCCAAGTAGTCAGGAGCCGCACACAATATCCTCGGCACATCGCATATCTTAAAACCATACATATTGGCATCGGTCGGGGAGCCGTAACGCAGCGCCATATCAACAGAATCTCGGTAGAAGTCGATATTGCTATCGCTGATGCTAGTACGAAGCGTCGCCTTTGGGTATTCAAGCAAGAACTCATCTAACCAAGGTGTGATTAGGTTGCGTCCTAGATCCGATGAAAGCGCAATTCGAATTTCACCATCAAGAATCCCGAGCTCTTCGCGCATGTTGAGCTTCGCTTGCTCCAACATCTTTAAGGCTTGTTCGCATTCCGGTAAATAACGCTCGCCAGCTGAAGAGAGCCTTAGGTGGCGTGTGGTTCTTACAAATAACTCCGCACCGAGTGCCGCTTCAACACGTTTTACCGCTGCACTTGCTGTGGCAGTACGCATATCGAGGTTGGTGGCTGCAGCGGTGATACTGCGAAACTCCGCCACTTTCAAAATGACCTGTAAGTCTTCAAGAAGCATGTTATCTACCTATATTGAATTATGTTCTAAACATGGAATTGGGATATTTCCCCATCATAATCTGCAAATGGGTTATCTCTAATTATCGCTTCTAAGTTAGCTTCTAACACTTAATTGTCAAAATTAATTTGATAATAATTCAAATGTGAGGCTGTTTTTCATCAGTAATTTTCTCACTATCATTTTTCCATATCGACAACGTAGCGCAGTACACATCGTATGGACGAAGTCTACGATCTAGGGGGATAAGATGACTAAGAAAATCACAATGGGTGTAACGGATTTGTCGTTCCACCGTACGACCGCATCATTGGTTGCCAATGTATTGAAATCCATGGGTTTTGAGGTAGAGCGTATTTTCTCTCCACATCAGGAGAACTTTGAAAAGCTGAAAGCAGGCCAAGTGGATATGCTTTCTTCTGCGTGGTTGCCATCAAGTCACGGTATCTACAAAGCGGGCGTTGAAGAAGTTGAGCCACTTATCGAGCTTGGGCTTCATTATGAACCTTATGCTTTGTGGGGCGTACCAGACTATGTGCCTGAAGCGGCGGTTTCTGAAGTCTCTGATTTATTAAAAGCTGAAGTGATCGAGAAAATGAACTCGACCATTCAAGGCATCAACCCCGGCGCTGGTATCACACGCTTCTCTATCCAGATGATGAAAGATTATGGCCTGAGCGATGCCGGCTACCAGTTCTTTCCTGGCAGTGAAGACGATTGTTTCAGTGCCTTTGAAAGTGCAGTCGCAAACAAAGAGTGGGTGGTAGTGCCACTGTGGAAACCTCAGTTTTTGCACTATCGTTACGATATTCGTGAGCTCAAAGAGCCAAAAGGCCTACTCGGAATAGTGGACAGAGCAGTGCTTCTTTTAAGAGACGACAAGAAGCATCTGTTCAGCGAACAACAGATTCAGAAGTTGGATTCCCTATGCTTCTCGAACGACATCATCGCAGAGCTGGATTACAAAGTTTGCCGTGAAGGTAAACCACAAGATCAAGTCACACATGATTGGTTGATTGAGAAAGGCCTGATTTAGCCTTTAAGCCGTTGGCAATGCAGTGAGACGTCTGCGTTACTCAGATAACGGCAATACCACTATCAAAAATTATTTGAGAATTATTCAAATATTAGGCGGTTTATCTAGAGTGAGAATTGACTAAGATTAACTCGTCTAATTCAAGGAGAAAGCACAATGTCAGTACCATCAAAAATGAAAGCTATCGGATTTACTCAATCACTTGCGATTACAGAGCAAGACAGTTTATTTGAGTTTGAAACGAGTCTGCCAGAACTAAAAAATAATGACTTGCTGGTAAAAGTGAGCGCGACTTCTATCAATCCTGCTGACGCTAAAATTCGTATTCGTAATGCCAAAGACAAAACTCTTGAGCAGCCAAAAGTGCTGGGCTATGACGCAGTCGGTGAAGTTGTTGGTAAAGGTGCTGACGTTGAAGGCTTCGAAGTCGGTGACCGTGTGTACTATGCGGGTGACGTAACACGCATGGGGGCTAACGCAGAATACCAAGCTGTGGACTACCGTATTACCGCTAAAGCGCCGAAGAGCCTTTCTGATGAAGCTGCAGCCGTTATGCCACTAGCAACGCTTACAGCATGGGAAGCGTTGTTTGACCGCTTGCGTGTTCGTCCTGAAGAGAAAAAGTCTATCCTGATCATTGGTGGAGCGGGCGGCGTTGGTTCAATTACGATTCAACTGGCTAAGCAACTGACCAACCTAAATGTTATCGCAACAGCTTCAAGACCTGAAACGGAACAATGGGTAAGGGATATGGGGGCGGATTATGTGGTGAACCACCGTAACCTTGTCGAGTCAGTGCGAGAGCAAGGCATTCAACATGTCGACTACATATTCAATGTTGCAGACACAAAAGGGCACTGGGATGCGATGGTTGAGCTGATTGCACCGCAAGGCATGATCAGTTCGATCGTAGAGTTTGACGGTGGCATTGACTTATCAGCGCTGCAAGGAAAATCAGCAGGCTTTGTTTGGGAACTGATGTTTACACGTTCACTGTTTAACACTGAAGATATCCAGAAGCAGCAAGACATCTTATTCCAAGCTGCGAACCTGATTGATGCGGGCCGTATTAAAGCGACGCTAACCAAGACCCTAAATGGCTTTAGTGTGGATACAATCAAAGATGCACACCAACGTATTGAAAGCAGTGCCTCGATTGGTAAAACAGCCATCAAATACTAATTGCTGATGTTTTAATCCGCCGTTGTTTTGAATTGTTGACGGTTTAAATAGAAGAAGCCCCTGATATCTGATTGCTAGTCAAAAGGTATCAGGGGCTTTTGTTTGTTTTCAGTTTAGTCAGTTTAGTCAGCTTAGTCAGCTTCTGGTGATGTGATAGGTTGCGATGTTTTGAAGTGAAGCTGTATTAGGTCTAGCTCAAAAGGCGATGGCTGTTTGTCTGCAATCAAAAAGCCGATTTGTTTGATGTCTCGTGCCTTAAGTTCCGGTGCATCGCTCAGTAGCCTACCTCTGAATACCGCTTGAAAATCATTGAAGTGGAACACCTTGTTAAGTTGCTGTCCCTTAAAGGTATCAAAATCGTGTTTGTATTGAACTCGATTGCCGTCCTTCAATGTTGTAAACCTCAGTTGGTAGGTGCGACCATCACCAAAGAATAATAGCTCTGCACTATCTATTTCATGGGCAGGTGATTCAATGGAGCGCTTTACAGAACTGAAACCACCATTGTTTTCTAACGATAGCTCGCCCCTAAATCGACTCATATCATCAAGATAAATGAGCCCGCCCGTTGAGATGCCACCCATTACATCGTCGTTGGTCGCTGTCCAATTCTTGTGTTCGTTCGGTTGTATAAAATCAATCATACCTATGCCTGCTACAGATACTTGAGACCATAAAAAGGAGAGGCTGAGTACTAGCCAAAAAGGGTGTCTTCGCTTAAGTAATGAAGCCGTTTCGTTCATGATTGTCTCCGTTACCCGTTAGTCTGTTCGCGTTTTATGGAGAAGGTTCAGTGGCAAGCATACCCATACAATGCTCAATAAATTCAGAGTAATTTGAAGCGTTGTCGTACTCAATTTTTAGCGAACCGTGAAACATCAGCGTCACCGTGACGTCTTTATAGCTTAGCCAACAGGTGTAACCGTCGTAATCATGCCAAGCCGTCATTTCGCCAACTAGATATTTGTTGTCCCGTTGCTCACCGGAAGAGCGAATAAACTCAAATACTCTGAGAAATTCAATAATGGTGATTCTGTTGTCCATGTGTTACTCCCGCTGCGTCATCTTTGAGAATAGGCTGATCTTTGGTGTTTAGATTGCCTACGTCTTTCTTTCATATCCTTACGGCTTACCTCTGTGCCCCGATCACTGAAAGGGTCTTACCTTCTCGATAAACCGCTGTTTTCTAATATTTCATCATCATTCCATACATCTGTTCAATCCAGAGCGAAGCGTGCGTAACAAACTCGAATAACAACGTTAACCCCCAAGATAAAGACGAGCTTAATTTGCGTTTATGGTGGTTAATTAAAATTAGAGTCGATAGGATAAATAGCATTGGAGCCTTGTTATTGGCTGAAATGGAATCTACAGAAAGTGCGTGTCAACATGATAGAAAAACTGAAAAAGGAATGGTTTCTTGTAGGGATGGTGGTGGCTATGGTCGTTGCTTTTTTTACGCCGGATTGGGGCAAATCGGGTGGGGTACTTCATCTCGATACGGTGACTGTTCTCGGCATCGCTTTGGTGTTTTTCTTACACGGTTTGGGTTTGTCTCCCAAAGCCATTCTTGAGGGGCTTTCGAATTGGAAGCTGCATGTTTTTGTACAAAGCGCGACATTCTTAGTTTACCCACTGCTTTGGGTGATATTCGGGCAAGGCTTTGTCGCTTATATGCCAGCAGCTCTGGCCTTTGGTTTCTGTTACCTCTTCGTATTACCGAGTACGATTTCGTCTTCGGTCGCGATGACGGTGATTGGAAAAGGAAACCTACCGGGTGCGATATTCAATGCATCACTTTCTAGTATTTTAGGCGTGTTCATTACGCCTTTACTGATCCAGCTCTTTATGGGGTTGGAAGGTGCAGAGCTAAACCTGATGGAATCGGTGATCTCTATATCTAAAATGCTGCTATTGCCAATGATTGTCGGCCAGTTGATGCGCCCGTTACTTTTTGAATGGACTCAGAAACACAAGTCAGTGGTCAATAAGTTAGATAAATACGTGATACTTCTGATCGTCTACAGTGCTTTCTGTGACTCTATTGAACACGGTATTTGGAGCGACTTTTCACCAATGCTGTTGTTGCTGTCAGCGGTGATTTGTTTAGTGGTATTGATGGTGATGGTACACGGCATTCAATGGAGTGCCCGAAAGGTTGGATTCAATCATCAAGATGAAGTCGCGGCAGTATTCTGTGGTACTAAGAAGACCTTAGCGGCAGGTATTCCTATGGCTAAGGTGATCTTTGCTCACAACCCTAATCTAGGGATGATATTACTACCAATCATGCTTTATCACCCGATTCAGATCTTTTACTGTGCAGTGCTAGCCAACCGTTACGCCAAGGTTGATACACAATCTAGTTAAACTTGTTTGTTGTTACAAGTACAACAGAAAAACGCCTTTCACTTCGCTGTGAAAGGCGTTTGTATTTGAATCTACTTCACTTTAATTAGAGTGCTTGAATCTGTATGAGCAAATGCGTTGTCGTAGATCTCTAAGCCTGTTGTTTGAGAGTACGTCAGCGTATCGTCTGAAATGCTAATGTTCATCGTGAAGCCCGTGGTGGTTGCGTTGTCCGTCATGTATTCGGACTCAGCGATGCCACGCTTAGACGCAACTAACGTCATTGTATCGCCAGCAGGGCCTTCTGCGGTGACACATGTGGTGCGTGGTACGCAGTAAGAGTTGTAGACGACCTGATTTTTTTGGTCGTAGATGAAGTAGCCACGTTGATCGTGGAACTTAGAGTCGTCGGCCTTTCTGAATACTTCTTGTTTGTAGTACAGAGCAACCAGATATTGATCGCTGGCATTGGTTGCATCTGCCGCAACCTCAAACGTCATTACTTCATAGAATGGTGTAACCGCGGGACCACCTGCACCCACTTCTGTGCCTTCTTGGCCTGGAGAAATATCAACGCCGCCAGTTTCGACTGATTTCCATGTGCCGACTAACTTTGCGAGTGGACCAAAATCCATACCATTGATTGTGTTGTGGTCGGCTACTGCTGGAGCCGAGATTACCGCTGCGATACCAAGTGCTAATAATTTTTTCACTTTAACTTCCTTTTTTGTAATTATCTGACCACATTAAAAGTAAGGTTATTGTGAAGCCAATTTATTAACCCAGATCAGTGTTCTTGGTTAATATGAAAGCGATTTGTAACTTGATGTATCAGTCAATAAGAGAATATTAATGCGGCTAAATATTGAACGAATAGCTGTGATTTGTTCATCGAGGTTTAATTCAAAATTGCATTAGTCTGAGCCTTATTAATTTTGCTATTACACATTTCAAATTCTCATGTATGATGTGCGCCCATAATTGTATGACAAATGTGTAATCTTACTTCTGTATGAATAAAGCTGTTAACCACGCCATTTTGCTTTTGGTGCTCGCAAACCTACTTGCGTCTTTTTCAGACGTATCATTGAAGATACTGAATGGCGAAGTCCCTACGTTCCAGTACGTGTTTATCCGTCAGCTATTGAGCGTGATCTTGTTGCTTCCATTTTGGTTAAAGTTACCGAGAGGGACGCGTATGAAAGGCGGTTGCCGAATCAACTTCTTAAGGGCTCAATTTATCTTAGTGGGGAGTGGCTGCGCGATGATCGCCATTACACACCTTACTTTGGCGACAGCAAACGCGATGTTCTACGTTGGACCAATCCTTATGCTGCCTTTGTCGATCGTGCTGTTGAAAGAAAGGCCGACATCTTCAAAAGTGATCGCGACCCTGATTGGTTTTGTGGGCGTATTAATCGTGTTACGCCCTGAACAATTTCATTGGGCGGCGATTGCTGGGCTAGGCAGTGCGCTTGCGATGGGCGTGGGTAATATCTTGATTAAACGCTTGAATGCAGAGCAACACATCATCTCAACTCTGTTCTGGACCAGCATTATGACTCTGCCACTTGCACTGGCATTAGCGCTGCCAACTTGGTCTGCGCTCGAATGGCGTCATGTTGGTTGGATCATGGCAATCAACTTGTTCGTACTTGGATACCATGCGCTTGTGGTGGTGGCTTACAAAAAAGCACCGGCCAACCAGATTGCGCTCGCCGAATATTCTGGGTTGGTGTTCGTAACATTGTTTGGTGTTATGTGGTTCGATGAGATTCCAGACATCCTGACGCTGGTGGGCATTAGTCTCATCGTTATTCCAATGATGCCGATTAAATGGAAGAAGGTTTTCAAGTGGAGAGACCGAGCCGCTTTAGAAGTTGAGGTTACTCCGCCTAAACCATAGCGGCTTGTCTCTCAGTCATTCTGGATTCCAAATAAACCACATCAGGGAAGGTCGTCTAAACTTATGGTTTGTATCGCTTCAAAATACGACAATTTGGGCTCTAAAAACGTTCTCGAAATAAATGCAAATTAGTGCTTTACCTCAACTTAACTTGAGGTATTAGGATGTGCAACGTTGCTTACGAGAATACTTTAAGGAGAGAAGAATGATCCAACTTGAACATGTGAATTTAGTCGTCAAGGACATCCCTGAAATGCTGACTTTCTATAAAGCGGCGTTTCCACACTGGTACGTTCGTGATGAAGGAAAAGGCGAATGGTCAGGCAAGCCACGTAACTGGCTGCATTTTGGCGACGAGTACCAATACATCGCATTGAGTGATCACGGTGAGGGTGAAAACAGAGATTTGGCAGGGCACTCTGTTGGCCTCGCGCACTTCGCTTATGTGACCAATAATATCGAAAGCGTCACTCAACGTCTTATCGATGCGGGTTTCCCGATTGCTAAACCTGGCGCTGAAGAACCTTATCGAAAAAATGTCTACTTTGTGGATCCGGCAGGCTTTGAAATCGAGTTCGTTGAATACCTAAGTGATGACCCTAAGTTACGAAATGCCACGAGTTAGTTACGTAATACGCCGCTTTGTTAAAGTTGGTTAGCTGAATGAAAGCGCGCTAGAGAGCATTTATAGAAAAGGGCATTGTGGAATAATCCGCAATGCCCTTTTTAGGTCTATGCAATAGCTGATTATTTAGCTGATGTTTAGCTCAGTTGTTGGGTTGTTTATTTAGCCTTAAAAGGCACCAACAGTTGTTTGCCAAACACATTAATCAGCGCGCCAGTCACAATCAGGCCACCGCCTAGATAAGTCCAAACCGATGGAATTTCATTAAAGATCCACACGCCTAACAGTGCCGAGAAGACTATCTGGACGTATGAGTAAGCCGAAGCTTTACCCGCCGCTTGAGTCTGCATCGCTTTGGTCAAACCGTATTGGCCTATCTGAGTGAAAATACCGACTAACACGAGCATCACGGTTAAGAATAGACTTGGCCATACAAAGTCGTTCCAAATAAGGACTGTCGATATTGGCAGAGCAACCAGTGGGAAGTAGAAGATGATGACAGAGCTGTCTTCCGTCTGGCTCAGCTTTCTCACAATCACATAAGCAATTGAGCTACCAAACGCACCACATAACGCCACCATAATGCTGAATAGCGGTAACTCGCTGCTCGCGCCGCTGTTCATGCTTGGTTGAACCATCACCAATAATCCCGCTAGGCAGAATGCAATGCAGATCATGGTCGATTTCTGGACGCGTTCTTTCAGGAACAACACACCGAGCAACGCGGTAAAGACCGGATGTACGTATTGTAGAATGGTCGCTTCTGCTAACGGAAGAGTGGTTACAGCGTAGTAAACACACATCAGTGCTGCAGTACCTACTGCGCCACGAACAAACAACAAAGGTTTGTTATTACCCCAGATCGAAATGCCTTTTCGTTTTACGTCGATGTAGCTGATGATCAAAGACACCAAAGCCCTTGCTGCAACGATTTCGAATACAGGAATGCCATAATTGCTGATGTATTTCACACAAGCTGACATCAGTGCGAATCCAAAAGCGGAGAGGATCATGAATCGAACCCCAACAGGGATTTGTGAAAAAGAGAAAGAAGACATAAAAATATCAATCGGTTGAGGGAACAGGAATCATAACTTAGTTTAGAAGAGCCGACCAAAGTCTTTGTCCCGTTCTATTACACCAAACCATTGATATTGCTGTGCGAGTACTTTCAGCAACTCGATCTCTTTTGTTGTCTCTTCTCTAAGCCATTCAATAAGGTCGTTGATGATAGGCGTGTGACTACGCTGGTGCATGAAGTAAGTCCAAGCACTGTGTTGGATTTTTGCATTTCTAGGGCAGTACAAGAAGCCTCGTTGGAGATCTTGTTGAACTAACAACAGATCCGTGACCGTAACCCCTTCACCGGATAGACAGGCACTGAGCGCCATATCTAAAGACAAGAAGCTGGTATTTCTGACAGGTTTCTTTGGTGGGAATTCAACATCGGCCAGCCACACTTTCCAGTCGTGATGATCTAAGGTTGGATGCAGCCTTGGCAAGGTTAAGATTGAATCAAGGTCGGTGTCTTTGGTGGTTAAACTAGTAGAGCAAACCGGCGCCATGAACTCTTCACGCAAGAAGGTAATGTCAGGTGCCTTGTCATAGCGTTTTTTGAAACGCGTGTGGAAGATCAGTAGATCATACTCACTACTATTAATCGATTCGTCTTCCTCAATCACAGGAACAATGACTATCTCATGATCTTGATAACGCTCGTTTAATTCCCGAACTTTGGAGATCAATACTCGCGTCGCGAAACTCAGAGTCGCTTTGATCACGATACGCTTCTGCTTGGGCTCACTCCAAGAGGCGATAACAGCTTCGATATTACCGTAGCTTTCTCGCAAAGCCACATACAAATCATGACCTTGTACCGTTAATTCTATGGCTCGATGCTTACGAATAACCAGTGATGCGTTTAACTCATCTTCAAGCTGTTTGATCTGTCGGCTGATCGCACTTTGTGTCACATGCAGCTCTTCGGCAGCCAGCGTAAAGCTCATCAGCCTTGCGGCAGCTTCAAAGGCTTTTAAGCCATTATGTGATGATGGCAAGCTAGGATATGGGGTCATAATTCGTTCGCATGAGTTTATGGAATGTTAGAGTCGCAAATTTATCAATTGAACGCTAGCCTCATCGATCGTATTTTGGGCGAAATTACCTGAGGCGCTCATGAAAAAAATACTCACTCTTGCATTCCCTTTGATCATTTCACAGCTGATCTCTATGGCTTTAGTCCTTACTGATGTTTGGATGATGTCGCGTATCAGTGTGTCAGCCCTTGCGGCTGGTGGCTTAGGTGCCTCAATCTACTTTTTCATCTTCATTATTGCGAGCAGCACCGTGGGTTGTGTCGCGAATTTGATTGCGATCGCTTATGGTCAGCGAGTAGCTCGCCCTGAGTTTGGTAATACTCAAATTAGATTGGCGGTGAAAGGCGCAACCATGTTGGCATTCGTGCTCAGCGTGACCTTAATGGCCAGCTTCTGGTTTGCTCCGTTGGTATTAGAAGCAGCCAAACAGCCACCAGAAGTGATCACTTTAGCCATGGAATATGTCCATGCTTTGAAGTGGGTAATGTTGCCTTCGCTTATCTTGTTGGTACTTCGTGGCTTAACCAGTGCGTTTGGCAACGTGCGCTCCATTCTTGTGATGTCGATTATCACCGTAATTCTGAATGTGCCAGTGAGCTACTTTCTCACCTTCCAATTAGACATGGGCTTAACAGGTTTAGGGCTTGGTACGGCTATCGCGGCATTTATCGTGATGGTTGGATATACGGTTTGGGTATTTAAGCGTGACGAGTTTAAGCAGTTCGCCCCTTGGCTAAATACAGAAGAGTATTCAATCAAGTTGATGAGCCCATTGTTGTTGATGGGTCTACCTATCGGCTTGGCTGCTTTACTTGAGCATGGCTTGATTTACGGTGGCACCTTGATGGCGGGCACGATCAGTATTGCTTCGTTAGCCTTGCACCAAATCTTGCTGCAATGTTTAAGCTTTACTTGGAACTTCAATTTTGGTTTCTCACAAGCTGCGGCGATTTTGGTTGGCCGTGATTTTGGCGCGGGTAACTACGAAGGAATAAAAAGAACCTCGATTCAAAGCTTCATATTGGTGTCGGTGTTGAGTGTGGCGTTGTCGGCCGTGTTCATTATATGGCCTGAGATGATCGCTTCTATCTTCAAGTTAGACGATGGCACGGGTGCTATGACTTCACTACTGGCTTCTGTGATTTGGGTCGTTGCTTTGTGCTTTATTGTTGATGCTTGGCAGCTACTGGCGATTAACCTGCTAAGAGGCATGAAGATTGTCTCTATGCCAACCGTGATGACTGCCATCGGTTACTGGGTATTTGGCTTGCCTGCGGCTTGGTATTTGATGCCTAAGTTCGAATTGGCAGGGATTTGGGGCGGAATCGGTGTTGGCTTAGGCGTGACAGGTATTCTGCTGCTTATCCAATTGATGCGTGTCATTCAAAAGAACAACCAATCTCCAGATTTGTCGAATCATGCTTATACGTGATTTGCTTGTGATGCTCGCCTTTACCATGGAACCTTGAACGATAAACGTTGTATTGCTGACCGAGAACTATCAATTACCAACAATGACCTATAAGCCCTAAATTGCGTACTTCGTAATTTAGACCTTGGTCTTACAGAAACCGAGCTAAAAGGTGACTAGAATGATTTGAGTTGCTCACCGTTTTATCAAGGAATACACAAATGGAAGTTGGATTGTTCTGGGCTGAAAAAGGAATGTTAGTGCTTGGCGCACTGTTTGTTTTGACGAGCATGATGCAGTACGGAAGACGCAGTAGCGATTGGAAAGGCGTGATTACGATGTTCTACAAGCGTATCCCAATGAACATCGCCGAATACAAATGGTATCGCCTGGGGATCGCGTTGTTGGTATTTGCTGTGATCATACGTTTCGCATTACTGATTTTATGGCCTTCATATCAGTTCTAGTTCTCTTGCATTAGCTTTGTTGGATAGCTCTCTATCATGTCTACATAAAGCCGTTCAATGAATGAGTCAGTCGAGCCTTAATAAACCCGCTTGTTAAGGCTGCTGTTAAATATAATAGTGCTATTACTCAACAGCAAGGATTGGCTATTACCTTTGTAGCATATTGTTTTTCATGAAGAATAATGCGAAATAATAGCTTACCC
The DNA here is from genome assembly GCF_041470825.1 of Vibrio sp. 10N.261.55.A10. Taxonomy (NCBI): domain Bacteria; kingdom Pseudomonadati; phylum Pseudomonadota; class Gammaproteobacteria; order Vibrionales; family Vibrionaceae; genus Vibrio; species Vibrio sp. 10N.261.55.A10. Next base: position 22,301 of record NZ_JBFRNC010000092.1, read on the forward strand.
ACCTGTTTCATCATTCTTACTAATAATCTGCACATAAATCCATTCACCCCGTACCTGATACCATAATGTTCTGTTACACTCGGTCGAATTAGCTTTAATTTGTCAGTGGTGCATTTATGTCGTTCCCAGTTCTTATATGTGATGATTCTGCGTTAGCAAGGAAGCAGATGGCTCGGTCACTGCCTAGTTCTCTAAATGCAGATATAACTTTTGCTGTTCATGGGCTTAATGCACTTGAAGAGCTCGCTAAAAACCAATTCAAATTGATGTTCCTCGACCTAACCATGCCGGAATTAGACGGCTATGGCACATTGGAAGAGATGCAACGTTTAGGCGATACCACGCCAGTTGTCGTTGTTTCTGGTGACATACAACCAAAAGCACAACAGAAGGTGCTGGATCTTGGCGCCAAAGCATTTTTGCAAAAGCCGATCGATAAAGAAGCGCTAAAAGCCATTTTACGTGAGCATGTCGAGCCGCCAAAACAACCTCAAATCATTACCCCAACCGCTTTAGAACTGCCAATACTTCGCAGACGCGATATCTATATGGAAGTCGCGAACGTAGCGATAGGCCGTGCCGCTGATGCACTGGCTCGTCACTTTAATGTGTTTGTTCACCTACCGCTGCCGAACGTTAACATCTTCGAAGTGAGTGAATTGCACATGGCACTTCGTGACTTGGCTGACAATGACCAAGTGTCGGGTGTTTGCCAAGGCTTCAGTGGAGAAGGCATTGCAGGTGAAGCGCTAGTTTTGTTGAGTGATTCCAGTGTGAGCGATCTTAAGAAGCTCATGAAGGTGCCAACAGAAAGCGAGCAGCTAGAAGAATTAGAGTTGTTGATGGATGTATCGAACATCTTAGTCGGCTCTTTCTTGAATGGGTTAGGGGAGCAATCAGAAGTTCGTTTCTTCCAGAGCTCTCCTGTGCTGCTAGGTCAACACATCTCGATTGATTCGGTGATTGAAAATACCAGCGGCTCATTTAAAAAGACCATGACGTTCGAAGTCAGCTACAACATAGACGGCACGTCCATCCGTTGTGATCTTCTATTTATGTTCGTTGATGAGTCTCTGCCTCTTCTAGACAACAAATTGGCCTACCTAATGGAGGAGTTTTAATATGCTGAATCTTCCTGCTGAATTTGAACAGTTCCACTGGATGGTAGACATGGTTCAAAACGTCGATATGGGGCTGGTGGTCATTAACCGTGACTTTCAGGTACAAGTTTGGAATGGCTTCATGACGCACCATAGCGGTAAGCAATCGCATGATGCGATCGGTAAGTCGATCTTTGAGTTATTCCCTGAAATTCCTGAAGAGTGGTTTAGGCTTAAAACAAAACCGGTTTATGACCTAGGCTGCCGTAGCTTCATAACGTGGCAACAAAGGCCTTATCTGTTTAAGTGCCGCAACGTGAGGCCAGTAACTCAGCAAGCCGACTTTATGTATCAGAACGTCACGCTTAACCCGATGCGTTCTCCAACTGGGCAAGTGACATCCTTGTTCTTGTCGATTCAAGATGCGACTGCTGAAGCTCTGATGTCTCAGAAAAAGGCTTGACGTACCTTAAGGTGAAAATTGAATCGCCTTATAAGAGCACTCTGAAAACCAAATAAAAATGGCCAAGGTTAATCCCCTTGGCCATTTTTGTATCTGATCCTGTAGTAATGAGTTCGAACTAAAGAAAGGCGTTCCGTGTTCGTTAACTTTAGTCGAGTTGTTAGGCTCTATCAACAGCGGCTTGTATCCGCTGGGTTCTCATAAATAAGCGCATCTAACCTGCCATATTTTGTGGACTTTACCCCGCTCATCCAAGTTTCGAACGTGCTAATCGATCTTGCCTTTGTACTTTATAAATTTCAGGGCTAATGAAAGAGGGCTGAGATCGGCACTCGAAGCGAAAAAAGTCAGAAAAAAATGAAATTATTTAAGAAAAAACGCATTTTTTGATTCAAGAAAAGTGTGATTTTTATGTGATTAAAGGGCACTTTTTTCACAAATTTGCCTTATCGAAGATTTTTTCGCCGAATTTGCAAGGGAAACGTTTGCGCAATAAACCGACAGCGTTTGCGTGAATGTGTTGTTAAGTTATTAATTACTATGAATTTAGTAGGAAATGACGGGCGGGAAGCTTTTACCAGATATGGAATCTTTGAGAGGATAGCACAAAAAAAAATGAAATATCAGACTTGCTGTTAGTAAATCACAGCCTATAATACTGAAAACCGGAGCGTCTGCCAACGCTCCGGTTTTTTTGTGTCCGAAACTCAGTAAAGCGTCTGCCAACGCTTACCGAAAACGCACGACACGTAATATGATTACAGGACAAATTATCATGCGTATCGAACAAGAACTTAAGTTAGGCTTCAAAGATGTATTATTCCGCCCAAAGCGTTCTACTCTTAAAAGTCGTTCTCAAGTTGAATTAACCCGCGAGTTTACATTCAAGCATAGCGGTCGTCAATGGTCTGGTGTACCAGTAATCGCAGCGAACATGGATTCGGTAGCAAGTTTCGAAATGGCAGCGGCTCTAGCTGAGCACGGTGTAATGACTGCAGTACACAAGCACTACACAGTAGAGCAGTGGGCTGAGTTCGCAAAAACAGCAGACAAGAAAACGCTGAACAACGTATTTGTTTCAACAGGTACTTCTGAAGCTGAGTTTGAGAAAACTAAGCAAATCATGGCGCTTAGCGACGAATTCGTATTTATCTGTATTGATATCGCTAACGGCTACTCAGAGCACCTAGTTGAGTATGTACAAAAAGTACGTGCTGAATTCCCGACTAAAGTTATCTCTGCTGGTAACGTTGTAACGGGTGACATGGTTGAAGAGCTAATCCTAGCTGGCGCAGACATCGTTAAGGTTGGTATCGGCCCTGGTTCTGTTTGTACTACACGTGTTAAAACAGGCGTAGGTTACCCTCAACTTTCTGCAATCATCGAGTGTGGCGACGCAGCACACGGCCTTGGCGGCATGATCATCGGTGACGGTGGCTGTTCATGTGCGGGTGACGTATCTAAAGCGTTCGGCGGCGGTGCTGACTTCGTAATGCTAGGCGGCATGCTAGCAGGTCACTCTGAGTCAGGCGGCGAAGTTGTAGAGCAAGACGGTAAGCAATTCATGAAGTTCTATGGAATGTCTTCACAGTCGGCTATGGACAAGCACTCTGGTGGTGTTGCTAAGTACCGTGCTGCGGAAGGTAAAACTGTTTTACTTCCGTTCCGTGGTTCAGTTCACAACACGATTTCTGACATCCTTGGTGGTGTACGTTCAACTTGTACATACGTAGGCGCAGCAAAGCTTAAAGAGCTAACTAAGCGTACGACTTTCATCCGTGTACAAGAGCAAGAGAACAACGTATTCGGTAAAGAGTAATCTGAACTGATTCGAATAGTTTGAAAATCAAGAGCCGCTTTTTAGCGGCTCTTTTTTGTTTGGGACTTATAAAAACACTATTTGTAATAAATCGAAGTCGAGTACGTCATACAAAACAGACCACTATGTAGTGGGGACGTACCGAGGCCGCAAGTTATATATTTTATTGTTCGGTGGAGAACCAAAGCACCATCAGCTCAAAGGCCTTGAACAAGATGGGAAAAACGATATGTTTGGGTTGTGTTGATGCGGGTTATGTTTTTAACCTTCCCCTGGGAAGAGAAAGGTTTCAGTGGCCATAAATATGCCGTTTCGTTCGTAGTAGACTAGAAAATATACAAAGCAACTTAAGTATGGTGAAAGGCAAGCTAAGGAAGATGATAAACAACGGAAGTATAGTTCTAACGTCGTTGTGCGATTTGTTCGAGCCAGAATTATCGCTCTTGAAGTGAAGGAATTGTATCAGTATCAATGCCAAGTATGCAGTGCAAAGCTCTACAAGTAAAGGAAGGGTATTATGCAAAGGGATCACATATTAAGCCTGTAATGCGTCCACAAAGCGGCCCAGATTCACTGAATAATTTACTGTGTTTACGTCCCAATCATCATGTTATTTTCGATAGAGACAGCTTTAGCATTGCCAACGATCTATCGCTTCTTGGTATTGAGCGTGGGAGCGTACTCGTTAAGCATGAACTATCTATTGAGTTGCTTGAGTATCCCCTTGGATTCATGGTTATTAGGGACTTAACGGAAAGATGGCAGTATCAAGTTTTCTAGTTTAGGTAACCAGTAAAAGAACAAACCAAGGTTTAAAATTATGGGGAAAGAGAGATCAAACACTCTTAAGTCGGAAAACAATATTTTAACGTAATGTATAAATGTGAAAAGTTTGAGACGAATCAAAGCAATTGGATTACGTATTACCTGAGTTTTATACGTATCATATCCATCCTCATCAACATAGTTAAATAACCCCCAGAAGCTAATGACTTTTTCACCAAAGGCATCTATTTTGGTAGAGTTAAATTCCGGGTTAATTGTACCTTCAATATATTGTAATTTATACGTGAGTGAATAAACGAACTCAAATCGACTTGCAAGACCACCATCACTGTCACGAATGTCTATTCTAATCTTAGGTTTGTTACCTTCGGTCGTAGGAGTTTCTATATCGCAGGAGTATATTTTTGCCCCAGGGAATATATATTCTTGAACGAAGTTGTTTCCAATGTTTCCTGGCTTTAAAGCTTCAGCTAAGGCTTCGAATTTTAATTTTCGATAAGATGGTAAGTGATGAAGTGAATATCGGAAAATGGCATAGCCAACTAAGAACCAGTACAAAAAAATAATATTGTCTAGTGAAGTGAACTCTACTGTGGGTAACCAAGGAATGGATATCGTATTACTAGTAAACTCGATACCAATAACGAGCTTAATAACGCCAATAATGAATAGTGTTAATAAACCTTTACTGGAAGTAGTAAAGTCGCTTTCAACAACTTTATCAATTGGACTCATTAGTTCTTCTCTCGTTGTGGATAAGCCTCTATTCGAGGCTTTAATCTATAGCTTTAACTGGCTAGTAGTGAAGATAGCCGCGGTATTACAAAACCCTTGAACTACGGATAAGAAATTATTCATCACTTGGATGTCGGTGCCATCCGTACACAAAATTAGGTACCTATAGTTTGGGCACTGCTCCCATTTATGGAAACGACCTAACCGTTCGGAAATCGCGATTGAACCGCACCACTTTTGCATTACTTCCGCTTTGAGTGGCTTGTATGCAATCTTTCTGAGTGGTTTAGTTCGCCCTTTAGTGGTTTCCGTCAGCCTTTGAATCCTATCTTTATCAGGGTTCTCTGATTTATATTGTTCGAGGTCTTCTTTTTTTAGTCGCTCTAATTCTTTCTCACAAACTAAAAACTGGTCCTTGAAGTCACTGGCTTCAATGATTGTAACTACTTTCTCACTAAAGTGAATGTAATCGGCTCTACTCATCATATTTGCCTTGAACCCAAGGCGAACTCCTAAGCCTTCATCGTTATCTAGTGCATAAGCCTCAGCTTCGGCTTGTTCGATAGCGGCCAAACCTCTTCTAGCATCCCCTTTTTTATGGGCAATAGGCTCTAAAAACTGGTCTAGTTCTATATCCAATTATGCGCCCTCCATATATAGCTTTAGGAATGGTGAACTTAGCTCTATAAGCGCTTCTTTGGTTTGTTCAATAGGACATTCACTATCAAACTCCAGAGAGGTTCCGTCAGTATCTAAGTAGTTAACTGATAAAAGCTCTTTGACTTTGTCTTCGCCTTCTTCTTTTTTGATGTTTGAAAACGCAACTTCAATGTATTTTAGTATTTCGGTGCTGTGAGTCGTAATTATTACGTTTACGCCAGCTTTAGATAGTGCAACCAATGATTGAATCATCAGAACCTGCCAATCTGGATGTAGGTTAGTTTCAGGCTCATCGATAAAGACATAGCTGCCTTCTCTTATTACGTTATTTTTTATCAGGCTGTTGAGCATACCTAAATTAGTCATACCAAATGAGACTAAGTTTTTTGAAATCGGGGTATCAAAAGCATCATCTTTATAACTGATGTGCCCATTTTCATTTATAAATTCACCTTTGAGTTCGTCTCTGAGCATGTTGAAAATATGCATTAAATTCGAGTTTGCTTTGCTCTTTAATTTTAGAGAACTATCTAAGTCGAAGAAATACTTTGGAACACCAGATAAATAATTCTCTCCGGACTTTAATTTTGCCTCAATTAATGCATCCTTGACTCTCCAGTATGCTGGCGATTCAAAAAACACAGAATTTGGCTTATTTCTAAAAAATTGTAACTTTGACTCGTTAATTTTCATGTAAGGGCTGAATGTATCATCCTCATCATTTACGACCTCGAGTTCAAAGTGATCTTCTAAAGATATAAGGAACCTTTCTTTCCCAAAAGTAGTAAGTTCTTTTAATTCAGATACTTGGAAATTTTCTTTTAGTTCATCCGGAAGCGCCATTCTTACGAAATATTCATGTGCAAATTTAGTGTCGTCCAAAATTACACATATCAAATGTATAGAATCAATCAAATTAGCTAATATTGTATTTTCTATAACTCTTTGATTTTTATCTAGAAGTATTGTTCTCTCTGTGATAATTGCATCTATTTTTTGGAATAGAGGAAAGATATCATCAAAAACTTTTGATAGTTTTTTTACGTTGGTTGTAGACTCAATAAGTGGATGTTCAAGAGATTCTTCCAAAGCGTTCAAAAGTGTTATGGTTTCTGATATCGCTAAATTTTGTGATTTTGTTAACTCTTGATCACTGAAATTTTCATTATTTACATCTTCGTTTATTCTTTGAACTATTTCTAGGACTTCTCGGATAAGAGAACTATCTTCAATCATGCGAAAGATAGAGTAAATTGTCTTGGTGAAAAAACTTTTACCGGTGCCATTAGGGCCTGTAATCACAGTAAGGGGATTAATATTAATCTCAGCGTCTTCAATCTTACCTAAGCCTTGAACATTAAATTTTAGTGCCATTATTCTTTTGCCTTTTCATGCATCACTTTTGAAGTAATGAAATTTCATTTACTAAATATTGAAGCTGTGCGAAGTGCACTGTTATCACTTCTTCTCCATCACCAAATCAACTCTACCCACAACTCTTACTTCATCTTCTTCGACTGTTAGCGTCGAACCGTTAAAGCTGATGGCGAGCTTCTTGCCTGGCAAACGCTGAATGTCGTTTAGCGAGAGTAGGCCGTCCATATCTATTAGGTCAGCGCCACTTGCTGCTTGATGAACTTCCTTATCGACAATGAATGTAGCTCCATCGTGCTCGATGCCCATCATATACAAACCACGCTTAGATTGACTAAAAGGCTCGTTTTAAAGCCTATGAAATATTTAATGATATGTAGAATATCATTATGATCTCATATCAAGTAGCTCTAAATCTGTATTTCATGACTTACAACAGTTACTTACGGTTTTAAGAATACTTATTATACATGCGGGGCGATTGAATCAGGATGGAAGTTTTGAACTAGGAGGGATGGGTCGGTTATTTTGGAGTAATCAAGGTGAAGTAAACGGCCCAGCAGATTGCTACTGGACCTCATTGTCAGACTCTACTACTTCTACTTCGCATAATTCGAAGGAAACAGTGCTCGTTTCGCTTCTTCATCACGTTCGGTTTTAAACTCAATGCCTTTGCCGATTTCGCGAGCACGCAGTGCAGCAGGGCGAGTGTTGATTGCGTTAAACCAGCGCTTCAAGTTCGGGTAGGGTTCTAAGCCTTCTTCACCAAGCACGACAGGTGCTTTATCAATCCAGCCCCATGCAGCGACATCGACAATCGTGTACTCATTTCCGACGATAAACTCACGACCTTCCATATGCTTCTCTAACACTTCGTAGTGACGTTGTGCTTCACGTAGGTATCGGTTCACAGCGTAGTCTAAGCCTGCTGGTGCAGCATGGCGGAAGTGTACCGATTGGCCTGAATATGGACCAAGGCCACTCGCGATAAACATCATCCAAGAGAGTAGTTCAGCTCTGTCTTCTGGCTGACCGCCAAGCTTGCCTGTTTTCTCTGAGAGATACAGAAGGATAGCGTTAGAGTCGAATACACGTTGTCCTTCATCTTCAATCGCAGGCGTTTTGCCATTTGGATTGATTAAACGATATTCCGGTGAATGCTGCTCACCCTTTAAGGTATCGACAGGAACAAGTTCAAAATCTAGGCCTGTCTCTTCCAAAAACAGAGCGATCTTCATTGGGTTTGGTGTTTGGTGAAAATAGAACTTAAGCATGGGGTAACTCCTTGTATTGGTCATTTATTAAAGCACCACTTGAACGATCGTTCAAGTGGTTGATTTTGAATTATTTGAAGATCTTCTGACTCGCATTCCAACTCTATGTGTTGAAGACCTCGTTATTTGAGCGAGGGGTAAAATCGCGCGATTCAGTGTGTTGGATTTTAAGTTGTTGAAAAAATGAGCTTAAAGTGGTTTTTTTGATTCGTTGCTTTATGCGGAGTTCGGATTTGTGATGGGTGGTTTTTGGCGGGATAGGGCGTATGAAATCCGCAGTCAGATATTCCAACAAAAACGTTGAGCACTGGTTCAAACCAGAATTATCTGGATACACAGGCTTATTGGTAAGTTCAAAATCGTGATCTGCTGCCACACCTTATGCAACAAATGAATATAAACGTTAGAGATTAAGGTGTGCTTCACGGTTTTTTAATCTTAGGGACTTACATTGGTGAGCAAATCTGATGTGAACACTTAACGACACAGGATCTTTCCATGAAAAAGAACATTATCGCCCTCGCTCTTGGTGGCATGCTCGCTTTTGGCGCAACTCCATTTTCTTTTGCTGCTAACGATGGCGCAGTACAGGCTTCTGCGGATTACGCGCAGTTGGTGACTAAGCGACAAGTTGTCGACCAATTACTTCTTGATGCGTTGCAGGCGTTTAAGTCTCCGGCAAGAATTTCTCACGCGGGCTTCACGGCTAAAATGCCAAGTAACATGGAAATTGTGACTAACCGATTGTTAGAAGCGTATCAGCTAGAACCTTACCGTACTGACTTGTTGATCTCGGCTGCGAACGCTCAGATCTACAACAAGAACGCAGAGCGCGCGATTGAATTGTTTGAACAAGCGCTGATGGTTGCCCCGGACGATGTTGACCTTCACGCTTACCTTGCGGTTTGGCAGCGATTTGAAGGCAATGAAAGTGAATCCAACAAGCACATGGAGAAACTGGAAAACCTGAACAAAGGCAAAGCAGAAGACATCAAACGTATTTTTGCTACAGTCGACCGAGTATTAGAAACACCGTTGAAAGAGTCTGCGGACAAAGGCTTGCTCGATGATCATGGCGCGATCGTTACATTGGGTTACGCGCTTAATCCAGACGGCTCTATGCATCAGATCTTGATTGAGCGTCTTGAGACAACATTGGCGATGGCTAAAGCGAACCCAGATGCGATGATCGTGTTAACAGGTGGCGTGCCTAAGAATCATAAGACAGAAGGCAAGTTAATGGCCGATTGGCTTATCAAGAAAGGGGTAAGCAAAGATCGCATCATCGAAGAGAACTACGCGACCAGCACGGTTGGAAATGCGTTGTTCAGTAGCTATGCACTTGCTCGTCATGATATTAAGCACGCGACTATTATCAGCTCGGCAAGCCATGTTCGTCGTGGTCAAACTCTGTTTGAAATCGCTAGCTGGCAAACGGGCCCTCAGGGCATTACTTTTGATACGGTTTCTTACCCAGACAAGCCACTCGCAGATCTTAAGAAGGCGAGTGATGGTGAGCTACTAGGTATCTACCGCGATGCGCTTAGAACGTATGGGATGTGGAGTTACCGTTCTTACCCGTTAGAGTCTCGCTAGGCTTAGGGTTACTTCACAGCAGGCAAAGTATAAGTTGCTAGTACAATCGAGCACAGCTAGATGATATGCTGTGCTCCTATTTAATTTAGTGTTTCAAAGGCAAAAAAATGAACCCGATTTTAGCAATGTTGAAAGAGAACAATATTAGCGACGAGCAGATCAGCGAGATTTTCAAGACGTTGACAGAGAACCCTCTTGCAGCAATGGCGACAATCAGCCAACTTGGTTTACCTCAAGACAAACTTCAAATGCTGATGGGTCAGGTAATGCAAAACCCTGCGCTAATCAAAGAAGCAGTTGAAGAGCTTGGCCTAGATTTTTCTAAGGTTGAAGCGGCTAAAGAGCAACTTCAAAAATAAGTGAATTTGAATGAGCTAATATCGAATTAGCTTAATCCACATTCAATAAAAAGGTCGTTTAAGTTCAGCAACAGGCTGTCTTAACGGCCTTTTTTGATCTTGGTGGCGATTTTTGACTTTGATTTGAGTGCTTTCAATCAGCCTCTCCGACCCTATACATACCGACCATTCCAACACAATTGACAGCAACCTTGCCAAATACGTGCGACTACTGACAATTTACTTACTAGACTTAATTAACCTATGTGCGACCTGATATGTGCACCTTGATGAACAGAGTTTTTGGATGAAGAAATCCCTAAATAATAGGGCTAACCGATTTTGGCCATAAGCGCGGTTTATCTATGTGTCACATTAAGGAAAAGAATAAGAGGGCAACAAACTAAGCCCTTTATTGAGCAGTGATTTATAGGAAATGAGTTATGAAGTATTTAAAGGAAACCGCTTTAGCGAGCCTTGTGCTGGCTGGGCTTGTTGGTTGTGGCGGTGATTCAGGTTCATCAAGCAGCACGACACCCATTACCTTGAGCGTGAGTGATGCGCCCATTGATGATGTTAAAGACGTCACCGTGACATTCAGTAAGGTCGCTTTACTTCCTCAAGGGGGAGGTTCACCACTGATTTATGATGTGTATAAAACGGACGAAAACGGCGATTACGTTGATGAAAATGGCGATCCATTGCCAGATGGTGAGGATCCGATTCCATTAAGTGTGAATTTGTTGGATTACCAAGGTAGCGAGGCGCTTCCTTTGATTGAAAATGAGGTCATTCCGGTAGGCAGTTATAAGTTGTGTGTGTTCGCAAATGACGGCGATCATCCAACAGATCCATCTTACGTGATAGAAAATGATGATATGACTCGTGAGTTAACAGTGAAAGGTGAAGGCGCGTGCCCGCAAGGCGTGGGTAAAGAAGATAACGCTGGCGTACTTTACTTTAATAACTCATTTAATGTGAACCAACAAAGTAACGATTTTGTTGTTGAGTTCGATCTTCGACGTGGCCTAAAGAACAGTTCAAGTCTCCCTGATTACACCATTCAAAGAACGTCTGTGAGCCTTATCAATACGGTTGAGACAGGAAACATTGAAGGGACTGTTGCGAGTACAACTTTTGAAGCTTGTAACCCTACAAATGACAATACATTCGTTCAGTCGGTGTACTTGTATGAAGGTAATGTTGAACAAGCTGACATGGCTCCGATTGGCGGCAATGATGAAGTGAAACCGATCACTTCAGCGTCAGTGGCAATGAATGAAGCACAGACTAACTATGAGTTCTCTCTGGGCTTCATTGACCCAGGTACTTACTCATTGGGTTATACCTGTACTGCGCAGCATGACAGTGATGAAGATAATGCAGATCCGGTTGCTGATGGCTTTGAAATCTATGATGTTCAAAATAGTGTTCAGGTAGTGGTTGGTCAGGATAACCAAGTATCGTTTTAAATCTTTGACGTGATTTAGCATTCGAATAAAAACGGCCTCTTATTTGGAGGCCGTTTTTGATCATGTCACCTAGCTAGCATGAATTTGATGCGCATTGAGTGTGACTCTAGGGAAGTGATAATGTAACTTTGTATCTCTTACTCTAACTTAGCGAAATGTACTCTGACGTTGATTATGAAATCTAGCTTAAGCATTCGATCTTACACCAAGCAATTTAATACCCATGCTCATGATGATCATCATCAACTGGTATTGCCGATCCAAGGCAGTATCAATATCGAGATGGTGGGGTATGTCGGCAAAGTGGCCGTGGGCGAATGTGTGGTGATTCCAGTAACCACCGCGCATGCGTTTAAGGCGGATGAAGCAGCGCGGTTTATTGTCGCGGATATGGCGGAGTTGCCGCAGCACTTGTTAGAGCATGAGCTCTCGGTTTTCACGATAACGCCACCTTTGATGAGCTTCTTGCTGTTTGTTGAGAAGCAGCTGGAATATCAGGTCGATAGCGGTATTGAGTCATCAATCGTGGATGTGTTTTCACTGCTGTTAGAGCAACAACAAGTGAGCAAGAGCATAGACCCAAGAATCCGTGCGGTACAGAGGTTGATTGCGGATAACTACACCCAGCCATTATCCATTCCACAACTTGCAGAAACGGCCTGTTTGAGTCCCACTCAATTCAAAAAACGCTTCAAAGAGTGCTTGGGCATCAGTGCGCTTAAATACATCACTCGCTATCGTATGGAGAAAGCCCAAGCCTTGTTAACTCATACCGATTTACCGGTTCAATTGATTGCTGAAAATGTGGGCTATAGTGATGTTTCTGCTTTCAGTCGTCGCTTCTCTCAGCACTTTGGCATGTCTCCAAGGGCGTTTCTAGGCTCAATGAAAGACAGTCTTTAGAAACAACAATAGCGTCCTTTCGGCAAACTAACTTTTATCAATCTTCACTATTATCTATTTCAGAACTGAAAATTGGGTAATAGAAATGAATCTTGCCATCAATCGCGTTAACGAATTCCAAACGGGCACTTTAGCCATCTTGTTTGCTTCTATTTTATGGGGCACGACAGGCACCGCCGCAAGTTTTGCGCCTGACCTAAGCCCATTAGCAATTGGTGCTTTTTCTATGGGCGTCGGTGGCCTAATGCAAGCGGGCTTGGCGTATCGAAAAATCCTATTCGCTTTCGACAAACTTTTGCAGAACAAGAGGCTGTTGGCAGTGAGCGCTTTGGCTTTGGCGGTCTATCCTTTAGCTTTCTATTCTTCAATGAAATTATCAGGCGTGGCGATTGGTACCGTGGTTTCGATTGCAACCGCGCCTTTCTTTTCGGCATTGTTAGAGTGTCTGATTAGCAAAAAGAATAATATCAACAAACGTTGGCTCACTAGCTTTGCGATTGGTGTGGTGGGTATTGGGTTGTTGGTGTTTTCAGAATCTTCATCTACGAATGAGTCAGGTGATGATCTCAAGCTGTTGGGTATTGCTTTAGGTTTGCTCGCTGGGTTGTGTTACGCCATTTATTCTTGGGCGACAAAAGCACTGATAGACAAGGACATTGAGTCTCAAGCGGCGATGGGCAGTATTTTTGGCCTCGGCGCGATGCTGTTGCTGCCAACACTCTGGTTTACGGGGGAGAACCTGTTTTCCTCGCAGATTAACGTATTAGTCATCAGTTATCTGACGTTAATCCCACAATGCTTGGGCTATATCGCCTTCAGTTTTGGTTTACGCCATGTGACCGCGAGTAGTGCCAATCTACTGACTTTGTTTGAACCAGTAGTTGCAGCGGTGCTTGCCGTCTGCGTTGTCGGTGAGCTGATTCCTTTTATAGGTTGGCTAGGTATGTTTCTGATTGTGCTGTGCTTGTTGATACAGTCGAAGCCATCTAAAGGAACGTTATAAGTATTTGTTTTGTCACGCCTAATTGAGATTTATTCATGCGTAATTCTTATAATTGAATAAAATCAGTATCTCAGTTGTGAGAGTGCTGTTACTATCGCTATCAATAGTCGGGGGGCATATACCTTATTTGGTGTTTGCTGAGATCGTTAATCGAGACCCGTTGAACCTGATTCAGTTAACACTGGCGTAGGGAACTATAAGCACTCGATCTACGTCTGCACTCATGAAGACAATTCATGAATCTATTGCGACTTCTCCTTCGATCGGTGTTCGTTCTCCTACGTCTTGTAAGATAGTAGGAGCGACAATGACACACAGTTCTATTTCAAAAGATTTAACGCCAAAAGCTTCAGTTTCACAGCACTCTGCTGATGGTTCGATTCGCACGAACACTCCGATTGTTTTAACTATCGCGGGTTCTGACAGTGGCGGCGGTGCGGGTATCCAAGCGGATATTAAAGCTATGTCTGCGACAGGTAGTTTCGCTTGTTCGGTAATTACCGCTATCACTTCCCAGAACACTCAAGGCGTGTCAGCCATTTTCCCTATTCCACTCGACCATGTTGCTAGCCAGTTAGATGCGGTTTTCACTGATCTGAATATCGTGGCAGTAAAAGTCGGCATGTTGGCTGATTCTCAAATCATCAAAGTCGTCGCGGACAAAATCAAACAATACCAACCTAAACACTTAGTGATTGACCCTGTAATGGTCGCGACAAGTGGTGATCTTCTCTTAGAAAACTCGGCTATCACGACGCTAAAGCAAGAACTGATTCCGCTGGCAGACATCATTACGCCTAATTTACCTGAAGGCGCAGCATTAACAGGCAAACCGGTACCTGAAAGCGAAGCTGAAATGCAGGGCATGATTGAAGATTTACGCGCACTAGGTGCTAAAGCCGTTCTTCTCAAAGGCGGTCATTTAGAGAAAGATGAAAACAGTAACGATCTACTGATTCTCCCGACGACGTCTGCCTTGATTAGCGCGAAGCGTTTCCCGACTAAAAACACCCACGGCACGGGCTGTACGCTTTCATCTGCCATTGCTTCTTTCTTGGCTCAGGGCAACACGCTGGCAGAAGCTGTTGACCTAGGCAAACAATACATTTCTCAGGCGATTGCTCATGCTGATGAGTTGCAAGTTGGTCAAGGTCATGGCCCGGTAAATCACTTCTTCGCTGGACACGGTAATGTCCGTTAATACGGTTGGCGTTCAACTCAGCAACGCGACGTTACGTTACCGAGACAGCGAGCACGCAACCTTATCGGGATTGTCGCTTAGCCTAAACGCAGGTAAGTGGACGGTATTGTTGGGTCGAAGTGGCTGCGGAAAAACTACGGTATTGCGTTATCTGGCAGGCTTGCTGGACGACAAGGTGGAGTGGCAGGGCACATTGGCAACGTCTGATGAATTGCCTTTAACCGATCGCATCGCTTACATGGCGCAGCAAGATTTGTTACTGCCATGGCTATCGGTCATCGACAATGTTTGCCTGAGTCATCGTTTTCAAAATCCAGTCTCTGATAAAGCACTGCAAACTAATCAAGCACTAGAGTTGTTAGCTGCGGTTGGTTTGGCTGATCAGGCGTCTACTATGCCGGATCAATTGTCTGGTGGTATGCGCCAGCGTGTTGCTTTGGCTCGCACCTTAATGCAAGACAAGCCAGTGGTGCTGATGGATGAACCCTTCTCTGCGCTGGATGCGGTAACAAGACACAAACTACAGAGCTTAGCGTGTGAGCTGTTAAGAGATAAAACCGTTGTGTTGATCACCCATGATCCACAAGAAGCGGTGCGCTTGGCGGATAATTTGTATGTGTTGCAAGGCACACCTGCGAATGCTCAGTCTTTATCTGTGCCTCTCACATCAACACCACGAGTGTTAGATGGTGAATGTGCTGAGTTGCAACAAGCGATCTTAGATCAGTTGGAGCGTGATTATGAATGATCTAACGCGAAGCGAAACTGTGGCTCATTCAACTAACGCACAGACTACCACTGCACGCCCTCGTCAGATGAATCCTGTTGTTCGTTTGCTTATCAGCAGTGCTGTGATTCTCGGTTTATGGCAGTTAGTTGTGGTTGTCTTCGAGATGCCGAGCTTCATTTTGCCAGCGCCTGCAGAAGTCTTTTTAAAGCTGATTGAACGTTATGATGTGTTACTCAAACACACATGGGTGACTGCGCAAGAGGTCCTACTTGGCTTGTTACTCGGATTGTCTATGGGGCTATTTTTCGCTCTGCAGATGTTGATGTTTGATCCGTTAAAACGTTGGTTATTGCCTATCTTAATTGCCAGCCAAGCTATCCCTGTATTTGCGATCGCGCCAGTATTGATGCTGTGGCTTGGTTATGGCATCGCCTCAAAAGTGGTGATGGCGGCGATCATTATCTTCTTCCCAGTAACCACTTGTTGTTACGACGGTCTGCGCAATACACCGACAGGCTATCTCGATCTTGCCAAAACGATGGGTGCATCGAAATGGCAACTGCTCCGCCATATCCAACTTCCTGCTGCACTGCCAACCTTAGCGTCTGGCATTCGTGTAGCGGTGGTGATTGCGCCAATTGGTGCCGTAGTCGGGGAATGGGTTGGTTCGAGTGAAGGGTTAGGTTACCTAATGCTGCAGGCCAACGCGCGCATGATCATTGATGAGATGTTTGCTGCCTTGTTCATCTTGGCGGTGCTGTCTATCTCGCTCTACTTCGTTACAGATAAATTACTCAAAAAAGCTATCCCTTGGGAAAACCAATGATGGCTTCGCTCAACATAAGAATAATATTCAAAAGGAAAGGTTAACCGTGAAAAATACAAAATTGATAGGTGCAGTGGCACTGCTTGCTTCATTGGTTTCAGGTCATGCTCTAGCGGACTCTGAACAGAAGAAACTGACGCTGATGCTGGATTGGTTTGTGAACCCGAACCATGGTCCGATTGTGATCGCTCAAGAGCGTGGCTACTTTGCTGACCAAGGCTTAGACATTGAAATTCAAGAACCAGCAGACCCAAGCACACCTGCAAAACTGGTTGCTGCAGGTAAGGTTGATTTAGCGGTAACTTACCAACCAAGCTTAACCATGGATGTGGCAGCGGGTCTTCCTTTAGTTCGTGCATCAACCCTTATCGCGACGCCACTGAACACACTAATGGTACTGGATAACGGCAAGAACGATTCGCTAGCGGATCTTAAAGGTAAAAAAATCGGTATTGCGATTGCTGGCAACGAAGAAGCGACTATCGGTACTATGTTAGCGCAAGAAAACGTTGCATTTACAGATGTGCAAACCATCAATGTCGGTTGGGCACTTTCATCTTCATTGGCATCGGGCAAGGTAGACGCAATCTGGGGTGGCTTACGGAACTTCGAAACCAACCAGTTAGCACTTGAAGGTTTTAAAGCGAAAGCATTCTTCCCAGAAGAGCACGGCGTACCCGCTTACGACGAGCTTATCTTTGTTGCGAACGCAAAGAAACACGATGATGAAGCGATCAAAGCGTTCAACAAAGCATTGGAACAAGCAACGACTTACATTGTGAACCACCCCCAAGAGTCATGGAGTGAGTTTGTGGCGTATTCACCAGATACGTTGAATAACGAGCTTAACCAACGCGCATGGAACGACACGCTGACTCGTTTTGCACTTCGTCCTTCTGCTGTAGATATGAAGCGTTACGACGATTACGCACAGTTCATGTTTGACAAAGGCATTATCAAATCACTACCGAAAGCCGCTGACTACGTACCGACTTTTGACTAAGGAATCTCATGAAATACCAAGACTTAATCCAAGCCTGTCAACAAGATTGGCAAGACTACACCGAGCATGATTTTGTTAAAACGCTGGCAAACGGCACACTCGCTCAGCCGTGTTTTCTGCATTACTTGAAGCAAGATTTTCTGTTTTTAAAGCAGTATGCCCGCGCTTATGCATTGGCAATTTACAAGGCTAAAACCTTGGCTGATATGCGTCGTGCACTGCCAAGTGTTCATGCGTTGCTAGATTCTGAAATCTCTCACCATGTGACTTACTGTGGTCAGTGGGGTTTAACCGAATCGGATTTAGAAAACGAACCTGAAGATTTCGGCACTGTTGCCTACACGCGCTACGTTCTAGATGCGGGTATGACGGGTGATCTTGTCGACTTATATGCGGCACTGGCTCCGTGTTCAATCGGTTATGCCGTGATTGGTAAAGCGCTGTTAGAAAGCAGTGATACTGTTTTGGAAGGCAACCCATACGCAAGCTGGCTGCAACTGTATGGCAGTGAAGAGTTCCAGTCTGGCGTAGCAACGGGCGCGGAATACTTCAATCAGTTGCTTGCTGAAATTGATATCAACAGCGAACGCGGTCAGAACATCGTTCATATCTTCAAAACCGCAACGCGTATGGAAGTGGCTTTTTGGCAGCAAGGGCTGAACGCTCTTGATGATTCAACAGCGGCTTAAAAGCGACTTTCACGAATAAGGATTTACCCATGCTTACTGAACAAATTATTCAATCGCTACGCGCAGTACGAGAGCAAAAACCACTGGTTGTGAACATCACTAACTATGTAGTGATGAACAACACGGCCAACGCGTTATTGGCGATTGGCGCTTCGCCTATCATGGCGCACTCACAACAAGAACTGGCTGAGATGATGTCATTCTCTGGCGCGCTTGTGATTAACATTGGCACATTAGACAGTGTTTGGACGCCAAGAATGTGTTTTGCTGTTGAGCAAGCGAACGCGAACAATAAGGTTGTGGTTCTTGACCCTGTGGGTTGCGGTGCAAGTACGCTGCGTACTGAGACTTCTCGTGAAATTGCACGTTTAGCCGATAAGCTAATCATTCGTGGTAATGCGTCTGAGATTATCGCGTTAGCGGGCGAACAAGCGCAGAGCAAAGGCGTTGATGCGCTTGATAGCAGTGATGCTGCGTTAGGTGCTGCACAGTGCTTAGTGGCTGAATACGGTGCAAATGTGGTGATATCTGGTGAGACAGATTACGTTGTCACCAAAGACAGCGTGGTGACGTTAAACAATGGACACCAAATGATGCCGTATGTGACGGGTATGGGGTGTACTTTAACTGCATTGACGGGTGCTTTCGCGGCTGTTGGTGATGATAGTGGTTTAGCTGCAGCAGCGGTATTAGGCGTGGTTGGTGAAATCGCGGCTGAAAACTCTCGCGGCCCAGGTAGCTTACAAATTAACTTGCTTGATGAGTTGTATCAGTTAGACGAAGAGACTCTGATTCAACGCTTGAAGATTCAGTAGGGCTAATCTAACTCTAAGCCACAAGTTAGAGTTAGATTAACTTAAAAAAGCCCCCGACACTTATGTGTAGGGGGCTTTTTATTACTGGTTTGGAACTGTGTCAGCTGTGTATAGACTGGCTGGCTAGGTTCTAAATCGGTTAACTTGGCTCTCTAGGTGATGAGCAACCTCGGTTAAGTCGCTCGCTGCACCTGAAATGCTGCTTACCGACTCTTGGTTGCTTTGAGCAATAGTGTTTGCACCTTGCGCGTTTTCACCCAGTGATTTGGTAAGACGATCCTGCTCATCAACCGACACCGCGATTTGGCTGTTGGCTTGGTTCAGATCTTGGATGTGTTGATTAATCACATGTAAGTTCTGAGAAGCTTGCTGCGCCTGCGTTGAAGCGTCTGAAACCGTGCTGTGGCTCTCTTTGATAGACTCTAACGCATCTTTAGCGCCACGTTGTAGTGAGGTGATGAGCTCATCAATCTGGCTAGCAGAGTCTTGGGTACGTTTAGCGAGCGTTCTTACTTCATCGGCTACTACTGCAAATCCGCGACCTTGTTCACCTGCGCGCGCAGCTTCAATAGCCGCATTCAATGCCAACAGGTTGGTCTGCTCAGAAACGCCTTTGATTACTTCAAGAATGGCACCAATGTTCATCGACTCTTTATGTAGGTCGGTCACTTTTTGGCTGCTTACCTGCATGCTTTCATCGGCGCTACCAATTTCATGCAGTGTCTTATCTACTTCTTTCAGTCCCATCGCCACATTCTCGGTGGCTTGGTTGGCAACTTGAGACGCGTGGTTAGCACTTGCCGCAATTTCTGATGTGCTGGAAGCTAATTGATCAACGGCAGAAGAGATATTGATCATTTCACTGTTCAATTGTGTTGCGTTGGTCGAGCTGTTATTTGTCACTTGATTGAGTGACTCCGACATCTCACCAATACGCACGCTAGAACGGTTCACTTGGCCAACAATATCGCGCAGAGATTCAATGGTGATCTCCATATTAGTCAGCAGTTCGCCAATCTCATTTTTGCTCTCAATGTTCACTTCCACATTCAGGTTGCCCTGAGAAAGCTCGTTGGTGATCTGTTTAACTTGTGCGATGCCTTTAGTAATAGAGCGAGTCACCAACACGGCGCTCGTCATGCCAATAACTAAAGCCACACCCGTCAGCAATATGATGATTTGAATCGAGCGCTTTTCGCTGGCTTGCAGTTCTGGTGTTAATGCTTGTTTCTGTTGTTCTAGAATGCTCTGAGCATCAGCTACCGAAATCGCTAAGCTGTCACCAATAGAGGCGAGGGTAGCGGTTCTTTGCGTGTTCTCAATCATCTGTTGATGAACTTGCTCAAAGCCTTTCGCGTACGCTTCACGTTGGTTAGAGAAATCTTCAATCAGTTCACTTTGATAAGGAGATGATTTAAGAGACTCAATATCGCCCTCGATACCTGGCAGAGCATATTCAAAGATGTCTTTACCGGCTTCGTAGGTTTTGAGGTCGTTGTTGTTTGAGTAACTGAGTACGGTGATCTTGGCTGCGAGGAAGTTCTCCATCAACATGCCCGCGTATAAGCTCGCGTTTGGATCATTGTTATTGTATGACTCATACAACAAGCTCTGAGCCGCTTTCAGTGCGTTGGTTTCTCGTTTGACCATCTCAACGTTGACCAGTTGGTCAATGAGCAGTTGGCTCTGTTTCATTGACCCATAAGCCACATCAAAGGCCGCCACGCTGTCTTGCACTAATTGCAGGCTAGCTAGGCTATCGGTTTTGGTGCTGGATTGGATTAAGTTGTTGAGCAGATCATCAATCGCAAGTTTGCTTGATTGATAATTCGTTTCGTACTGTTCATCCAATGACTCTAAGTAACGTTCAGAAGCTAAACGCATCTGAAGAAAGTGCACTTGAATGTTGCTTGATAATGTCGCTTTTTGGCTGAGCTCACTGTATTGGCTAAAGCCGTTCGACAAGGTTTGGATACCTTTGTAACTCACAAAGCCTGAAATGACGAAAAAGAGCAAGCAGATGGCATAACCCAGCTTGATCTTGAGCGCTATAGAAAGGTGGCGCATAACTATCCCTATATTTACCTGATTCCTTCACGGTGGAGTATTTCATAAAACAGTGTTCTGGGCATGCTTGAAGTGAATTCTTTGTGTAATAAGTAACGCTTTAGTTAAAAAATTCAGATTTTTCGGCACGCTTTCAACGAGTTGCGTATCTGATGGTGCGTGTGTCATTGAGCTAATTTAGTATTAACTTCCATGCACATGATGTGATTTGTCGGTAAAATGGTGCAACGCCAATTTTAGACATCGACTCCAAAGGTACGAAATGAACCCTTATAAGCTCTACTTAGTAACGGATGACCAACAAGATTTAGAAACGCTTAAGTTCGTGGTTGAACAAGCGGTCGCGGGTGGCGTTACTATGGTTCAAGTAAGAGAAAAACATGGGGACGTAAGAGCCTTCATTGAACGAGCACAAGCGGTTAAGTCGATTCTGGCTGGCTCCGGTGTTCCGCTGATCATCAATGACCGAGTGGACGTTGCATTGGCTGTCGACGCCGATGGTTTGCATCTGGGTCAATCGGATATGCCTGCAGAGTTAGCACGTCAGTTGATTGGTCCGGATAAGATTCTCGGGTTATCGATTGAAACTGAACAACAGCTACAAGAAGCCGATAGTTTACCGATTGATTACATTGGGCTCAGTGCGCTTTTTGACACACCGACCAAGACGAATCTAAAGAAACACTGGGGTTATGAAGGCATTCAAATGGCTTTGGAAACAACGAAGCTACCGATTGTCGGTATTGGTGGAATTAACGAATCGAACATCCCGCAGTTAGTTGAGAGCGGTATTCATGGGTTAGCACTGGTATCTGCGATATGTCACGCTGAAGATCCAAAACAAGCGACGCGGGATCTGTTGTCTCTGATGGGAGAGTGAAGGGGTTATAGACTAGAAAACAAATGAGGTTAACCATTTGTTTTCTAGTTAAAGAACAGGCTA
This sequence comes from Vibrio sp. 10N.261.55.A10, assembly GCF_041470825.1. Classification (NCBI taxonomy): domain Bacteria; kingdom Pseudomonadati; phylum Pseudomonadota; class Gammaproteobacteria; order Vibrionales; family Vibrionaceae; genus Vibrio; species Vibrio sp. 10N.261.55.A10. The sequence continues at coordinate 44,098 of NZ_JBFRNC010000092.1, forward strand.
ATAGAAAGGCTAAATTGGCCTATCGCTTGAGCTTTTAAGACAATTTATTTAATACACAGTTTGGTTTACTGAGCGCATAAAGCAACAGTACCGATGATCATAATAACGATCACGGCATACCAGCCGTATTGTGCGGTCTTATCAGCAACAAACACCTTAATATAGTTGAGCTCTTCATGCGCCATTGCGATGAAGTCTGTGTAGTTAATCGATAACTCACGGCTGGCTTCTTTCAAGTCTTGCTGAAGTTTGTTGAAAGCCTCATCGATGAAGCCTTTTGTTTCTGAAACAGACGGAGTCGCAGCCAAAGTTAGGCTATTCCAAACCGCCATACGCGATTCATATTCGCTTTCACTGACACAATTAAGTACGCGTAAATCATACTCTCGTTTGTTACGCTCTTTACCCATTTTCTCAGGGCAAATATTTCTTAAAACGTTCACGACAAATTTTCCAAAAGGTTCATTTAGATATAAAAAAGCACTCGAAGAGCGCTCATAAACTGGGTGCGAATCAATATTCAAAAGTGATCTATTTGAAACCGGCATAAGCAACAGCAAGGCTGAGCGCTTATCTGGGAGATTTGAAGTTGGGTCAGTGGTGTTAAAGAGCGATTTGGGCCTGTCTATATTCGTTTGAAAAGACAAACCCGTTGGGATCGCAGTGTAGTTAGGTCACTTTTGGACATCAACTAAGGTGTTTTATCCACACGACAAAGATATTTATCGGCACGAAAAGCTGAAATGAGGTAGTGGTGGTGTGTTCCATGCCGATATTGAATCTCTGAATTGACGATGTTTTGAAAATAGAGATGTTTTGTAAACAGGGGAGGCTAGTTGGCTTGCCATTGATTGTACTGCAGTGAGTGCCCCTTAAGCTGCTCAATAAGGCTGGTGAGAACTGGGCCGTTGATGTGGCTGCGAGACACCAAACATCCCACTGGAGTAATCCAACCACCATGCTCGTGCGAAACAGGCAACGCCACAAGGTCGCCTTTTTGAATGCCTTCCATCACCATCATCTCGGGCACATTAGCCCAACCCACGTTCTGTTCAACGAGATCAACAATGGTCTTGTGGTTGTTGGCGTACCAAAGCATCGAGCTAATACCGTAGGTGAACCACAGTTCGCGTTGTTTTGAGCTGCGATGCACACATTGGCGATAGCGCTTTAGGTCTGAGTCTTGTACAACGGACATGCGACTCAGTTCGTGAGTGGCAGAGCTAACAGTTAGGAAACGCGCTTGGCCCAGCAAAAAGAAATCCATATCGACCTTCAGTTCGCCATCCGCGTAGATGATGCCAATCTGTGCTTTTCCTCGTCTTACTAGGTCTTCCACATCAAAGGTTGAGGTGGTAATGATATCGAAGTGTGTGATTGGAAATTGATCGGCGAGTGAGCTGATTATCTTAATGAAGCTCTTATCTATGATGCTTTCATCAACCGCAATGATCAGTTCGTGCTCATCTTCTTGGGTCAGCGATTCTACTTTTTGATCGAAGTACTTTTGCTGGTCAAGAATGGACTTAGCCACAGGCAATAACGCTTTACCTTTGCTGGTTAAAACGGGGATGTTTTTCTCTCGGTTAAACAGCTCTTGGTCAATGGCAATTTCGAGGTTGGCTATCGATTGGCTTACCCCAGACTGAGCTCGTTTCAGTTTGCGAGCGGCGGCAGAGAAAGAGCCACTTTCACACACCGTGACGAAGACTTTTAGTTGCTCAAAACTGTACATGTTATCTCTCGCTCAATACAAAATGGGGTACTTATACTTAAGCTATCACTAAACGTGATGGCTGTTAACTTTCTCTTATTGTTTTCGGTGACATAATTTCGGTAAGTCCACCATGTTATAAATTGCTATAGGAATGTATGAGTACGTTAGAGAGAGTTTTCCACTCGGTGTTGTTTGAAGTATTGGCCGTCACACTGTCAATTATAGGTTTAGCGATATTTACTGATCACGATGTGAATGCCTTATCAGGAACCATGATAGTTGTTGCGACTATCGCGATGATTTGGAACTACTGTTTTAACCGTATTTTTGATCGTTATTTCACGGGTGAAAAATCAAAGCGGACGCTCAAATTACGTGTTTTTCATGTCGTGCTATTTGAGGCTGGCTTGTTGATCGCGACGATCCCTGTGATGGCATACTTACTTAACGTGGGGTTATGGCAAGCATTTTTAATGGATATCGGCGTGACCATTTTTATTACCATTTACGCGTTTGTGTTTAATCTGATTTATGATCATATACGAGCATTCTGGGTACGCAGAGCGGACTTAGCCGTTCAGTAATCTACCAAGTCAGTAAACACGAGTTTGGCTACTAACCGTTTGTTTATCCGTTATTTTGACGGAGGTATCCGGTTAGTAGGTCTAGGTAACGCGGCGTTTGTTCTGCTATCTTAAATAAGGTGATAATTTGAGTGCTTGAAAGAACAGATTAAGAGGAAAGGATGCCAGATACCTCTCAGATAATGACAGTGGTAGATAAGAAGGAAGTCGAGCTGTTCGCGGAACTGTTCAAACATATTGATGGTGAAATCTACACCTTACTACGCAGTGCCCAAATCCCTAATGATATTCTCACCAGTAATGACCATTACGATTATCTCCCTGAGACAACGGTTAAGAACGTGGTCAAGATTATGGGGGAATCTGCGTCGAGAGAAGAGTTTTCGCTGTTTATGTGGAGTTTTTGCAAGCAAACCTATGTACCAAGGTTTGTGGCTAAGCTAAGTCAGCAGGATTCATTGAAAAGCGCGCTAGACCAATTTGGTGAGCAGCTGAAGCTCGTATCCAATGGTGCGAATGTCTATACCAAGCAATCAGGAGGCAAGTGGTGGTTGGTTCGCGAGAAGCCGTTTACTAACGCGCCTTGGTTTAAGTTCGCTGAGCTGTTCTCTGTCATTTTCATCAACGAGCTACTTTTAGTATTAACGCAAGGGCGTTGGAAGCCGTCTGAGGTTGGCATTCAGAATGGCGATCTCGAATGCTTTCAATCTCTACCACAAATGGGCAGTGCTCAGTTTTATACGCATAGGCCGGTCACTGCCTTTGAGATCCCTGAAGATATCATGCTTGCACCGATTGTTTTACCCAAAATTGCTCAAGTACCAGATCTCACTAAGCCTTTACCTAGCTCATTCTTGAGCGCTTTTAAGCTTGTTATTAAACCTTATCTCACGATGGGTAAACTGCCAATTAGCTTAGCTTCTGAGATTCTGAATATTCATGTCAGAACGATCCAGCGTCGATTGGAAAGTGAAGGGGTGGTCTACAAAACCTTGATTGAAGAGATGGTTCTTGAGCAGGTTTTAGAATTGCTTAAGCAGTCAGATCTATCGATCACGCAAGTAGGTGCGAAAATGGGCTATTCCGATTCTTCCCACTTTACCCGAGCGTTCAAACGACAGATGAACATGACGCCAAGACAGTACCGAAAAGAGCACAGCTAAAACCAGTAAGTAAAAACAGGAGCCTGCACGCAGAATTATTTATTGTCACCAAATGGCCATTTATCAACCTTGAATACTGGCAATATCACTACTAAGTTATTGAATGTGGATGAGTTGTTTTTTTTTAGCGAGTTTCGCGACCAATAAAAACATCTTTGAAACCTCATGACACTCATTAGTAGTTACGGAATCGTTATGGGAAGTGGACGCCACTAACAAACGGAATCAAGGTGTAAAAATGAAAAATGCAGGCTTAAAGCTCTCTGTTGTTGCTCTTTCGTGTTCATTTGCTCTTTCTGCAAATGCAGCATCAACGCTATTTACTAACGTCGATGTGTTCAATGGTACTGAAAACAAATTGTACGAAGACCATCATGTATTAGTCGAAGACAATCTTATCAAACAAATCTCTGCGAGCCCGATAGAGGCTGGTGACGCTGTAGTGATTGACGGCGAAGGCAAAACGTTAATGCCAGGTTTAATCGAAGGCCACGGACACTTATTGCTTAACGGCGGTAACCTAAGCGACCACGAAAACAACCGAACGATCGAAGAGTTAGCCGCGCGAGCGACAGTCAACGCGAACGCCGCGTTTCAATCGGGTTTCACCACGTGGCGTGATGCTGGTGGCTTGAATACTGGCTTACGTAAGACTATCGATTCAGGCATGTTGCCGGGCCCACGACTTTACACATCAGGCGCATTTATTGGCCCGACGGGTTCGCATGCCGATTTCAGTAACCTAACCACGGCTAACCAACACTTCTTTGGTTCATCGACCAGTATGGCGCGAAATAGCGTCAGCTTTAATGCCGACGGTATTACCGAAATCAAAGCGGCTGCTCGCCAAAACTTCAAGCAAGGCAATACGCAAATTAAGATCATGTCATCAGGTGGTGTGGCATCATCATTTGACCCTTGGCAGCTGAATGCGATGTCTGCGGAAGAAATTGAAGCCGCCGTTGAAATTGCTGATGCGTATGGCTCTTACGTGATGTCTCACGCTTACAGCAAAAAAGCGATCATGCGTAACTTGGATGCGGGTGTTAAAACGATCGAGCACGGTTTCATGTTCGATGGCGATATCGCCGACAAGATGGAAGATAAAGACGCCTACATCACAACTAACATGACCGCGTTTTCACCTTACCTGACACAGATCGAAGCGATTAACTCGAACCCAGCCTCTAAGCGTAAAGCGGAGTCGGCAACCAAAGCATTCAAAGACTACATCTCGAATGTAAACAAGTACCAACCGAAATGGGGTTTCCACACAGACTGTGTCGGTGACGTGGTTTCTTGTATCAAACAAACCGACCACACGATCTTCCTTGCAGGTAAAGAGTTAGGCAACTTCTTCACTTTGAAAGGGATGACATCGGTAAACGGTGAGATCGTTAAGTTATCTGGCGTGATGGACCCATACCCAGAGGGTAAGTTAGGCGTGATTGAAGCGGGCGCATACGCCGATATCATTATTGTTGAAGGCAACCCACTTGAAGACTTGTCAGTGATTGGGGCAAACGAAAAATGGTTTGATGCAGAGCCGCGCAGCCCTGAAATCGATACCATCAAAGTCATCATGAAAGACGGCAAAGTCTACAAAAACACGCTGTAACTCAGTTCGACAACTCAGTTAAAAATTAAGCTTTAATGGGTGACCTATTTGGGTAGGTCACCCCTCTTCAAGGTGTTCTATATGCAAAAAATGCTTTCTCTTATCCTGTCGGTGGCATCACTTACGGCCGTTGCTTTACCTACTTTTGCTGAAACAGCGATGAATCTTGAGTGGCAAGATCTGAACTCAGAGTCTCACGAAATGAAAGTAGAAATGCCGGATCTAACCGATCAACAAATGCGTCTATTACAAGGTGTGATAGCAATGAGTGCATCAGAGGAAGAGCAAGCTCAACAACAGGCTTTATTATTTAAACAAACGTTAAAAGAGCAAGGCGTGGACGCAGACGAAATGATCGCACTGCGTGATGAATACATGCAAACCATGAAAGCAAACGCCGAAGCTATTACGACAGAGTTTGATGGCAAGAAAGTACGAGTTCCCGGTTTCATCGTTCCACTGGAATTCTCAGAGGGAATGACAGCAACAGAGTTTCTGTTAGTGCCTGTGGCGGGTGCGTGCATCCACATGCCACCGCCTCCTGCAAACCAGATTGTGCGCGTGTCTTTTCCTGAAGGCTTTCAGGTACAGAACGTTCAGTATCCAGTGTGGGTAGAAGGTGACTTTAGCTCCAACAAAGTGACTGAAGAGGTCTTCCTAGTCGATGGTAAAAGTAACCTCACCATGGGTTATGAAATGAAAGCTTCGATGATCGAAGACTATTATGAAAAAGAAAATTAATGGTTGTCATCAAATGACAATTTTCAATGTGAGTAATAACTAAAATAAAACTAACTTAAAAAGCACTGGTGACATGATGAACTCAAGATTTTCTAAAGTAAGTATCGCAATTGTGATGGCGGCTAGCCCAATGAGCGGCGTTGTTTACGGCGCTAACTTTGAAGGCCCAGATTCTGTTGAAAATACAATTGCAGAGCAGAAAGCACAAAAGAAATCTTGGAGGGAGTCATTAGCTGAGGATGGTTTTACATTTGGTGCAGATTACTTTGCTTTGGGGCTGACCTCAGGAGATGGGGTTGGCGGCGATAGCGTTGATGCATCGTCGGGTGTGGCTCGATTATACGGTTCATGGCATCTATACGGAAAGGACACACAGAACTCAGGTAGCTTAGTTTGGAAGGTGGAACATAGACATGCCTATGGTGATACTGCGCCAAAAGACTATTCATTCGGCCCACTTGGCTATGTCGGTTCAATTGGCCCTGCATACAGTGACCAAGGGTTTCGTGTTACGGACTTAAATTGGAAGCAAAAAATTAACGATGGCAAAGGCACTATTGTTGTCGGTTGGCAGGATGTAACTAACTATGCGGATGTTTACGCTCTAGCAAGCCCATGGTCTGGCTTTACTAATTTGGCATTCTCGACAGGCTCTGGTGCGATGGGCTTACCTGATGATGGTGTACTTGCGCTTTCTGCTGGTCATATGTTGGGTGAGAATTTTTATGTGGTCGGTGGTATCGCGGACGCAAAGGGTAAATCAGATGACATTTTTGATGGCTTTGATACCGCTTTTGGCAGCGATGCCTCTTACTTCACCACACTGGAGTTAGGCTGGACGGCTTCGCAAGAGCAGATCTACACCGATAACTTCCATGTGACTTTCTGGGACTTTGGTGACGATACTCGTCATAGTAATAGCCTTGCTGCGGAAGGTGGCTCGGGCGTTAACTTCTCATGGAGCCAGTTCATGACTGATCAAGTGATGCCGTTTGTGCGAGGTGGTTTCTCTGAAGGGGATGTTGCCCTTTACGATAAGTCGATTTCTGTTGGTATGGGATATTTCGGGTTAGGAAAACCGACGAATAACCTAGGTGTAGCGCTAAACTGGGCGGAAGTGAATGGTGATTCTTTTGCAGCTGATGCGAAGGCAATAAGCGGTAGCACAGAGCAATGGACAGCGGAGATCTACTACAACATGCAGTTTGGTGATCATTTCCAAGTCACGCCTGACATCCAGTATATAAAAGATCCTGCGTTTTCAAATGAAAGTAGCGCTTGGGTGTTTAGTATTAGAGCGAGAGTCTTTATCTAATTCCGCTACTTATTATCTTGTTTAGACCTAAAAAGTGAGCCCATGGTGGCTCACTTTTTGCTTTCCTGCGTGTCATCCAGCGTTAATTAGTTCTTATGAACAATCACTTCGCCTATCAGAGTTGTAAACAGTCATTCACTGGGTATGGCGTATTATGGTAAGTTCCCGGTTTCAGAATGATCCAAGATAAGACTCCAATTTAGACAGAGGCGCATATGATTATTCATTTTAGAATCCAAGACGTAGAAGAACTTTGGGGGGCCATCGATTTAGCAACGCTCTTGCAGTTGGAACTGAGAGCAGTATCAACCACACCGTTAACTCTCTGATTGAATTAGTTAAGTTACCAATTACACTTGAAGCATAAGTTTGAATGGAGTCAACTTAATGCTTTCACCCCTATCGCACTATCCCCGTTCTATTATTCTGCTCTTAATGGGCCTCAGTTCTTCCTCGGCCTATGCATCCAATGAATTGATTCAGAACCGGTTAGAGAAGATATTTTCTGTGTCAATTGCGCTGACTGACAGCGATGCCATTTCAATTGGCTTTGTGGATTTTGATCCTAATTCGTTTATCAACTTAAACGACAGTGGTTTTGGATCCGATAAAACCATCGATACTCGAAGCCAAGTGAGTGTGGGCTCCATCCCTTACTCTTCCGTGATTAAAACGGATGACCCTGACTTTGACCTTATTTGGTCTGTGCGAGGGTCTTATGCGCTTTCTGAACAGGATATTGAGATTTCATCAGATGTGACTCCTGACCGTCGTGTTAACCCAAATGAAGACTCGGTATTGGGCCTGTATGGCTTTTTCGGAGGACAAAACCATTTAAACCAGCATTGGTCTATCGCCTATGGCTTAGGCACTCACTTGCTCTATTACCGCAATAAATACGAATACAACAACAGCTACTCTCAAGCATTTCAATCTCAGCTAGACGGCTACGCGTTGAATACATCAGCATGGGCGCTTGTTGCAGAACCTTCAGTCAAACTTCAATACTTGCAACCAAAGGAGTGGGGCAGTTGGAATGTGTCTTCCAGAGTTCGTTACTTTTATGGAACAGGCTGGGGCGAAGCGAACGATGGCGATATCGGTAACCCAGAAGGGATGCGATTCATTAATGAACTAGGGTTTAGGCAAAATGTAGCGCTCGATGCTTGGTCGCTTAATAACCCTCAAATCCACTATAACTTAACAAGAATCGATGTTGCGGGTGATTTGACGGCTCCTTTAGATACGCACTATTACTATGAATTCGGGGCCGGATTAGTATTTGATGTGCCTTACGATTCTTACTTTTTTGACAACTTCGGGATTGGAATTAACTTCAATTATGGCAGCTCACTCAGTGGCGGTAGCTTGCTATTCTTACTCAATAATTAGCATAAGTTGTTGATCTTAATGGTACTCATATAATTTGAATTTGTATGTGTCGTAAAATGGTAAATATCTTAGTGGAAACTTAGCCATCATAGTCATTCGCCCATCACTAGAGCAGACTATGAATAAGTTAAGTTTTGACCGAAAAATGCCGTTATACGTGGTGTCTACACTTGCCCTTAATATGGCAGTTAGCTTGTGGTTATTGAGTATGGCTTCTTCGGCGGTCATGGCTTTTTCTGTGTGCGCGTTGTTTTTGCTCAGCACCCTCATTGCTGCACGCCTATATCGACATGAAATGGCTCAAAGCAAGAATAGCTTGTCTGAAGCGATCATTGATGGCGTCGCTGGTTTTATCATCCTCGATAGTCAATTGAGGGTCATACAAGTCAATCAACAGTTCTCTAGAGTTTCAGGTTATGCCTTTAATCAAGTCGAGTCTCGCCCGATTTCTGATCTCTGTTTTATGAATAACAGCAGCCTAATCGCGACCATTACTCGCTCACTGAAGGAAAACCAGAGATGGAAAGGTGAGTTGAGTGGAGTCAGTCGACTTGGTGAACATTTTACTGTGAATGTGGTTGTCGAAAAGTTAGTTGAAATACTGTCGCACAATAATAAATATGTGGTGACCTTTACGGATATTAGTCGACGCAAAGTATTAGAACGTCGATTAAGAATGTTGGTGGACACAGACTCTCTCACAGGGTGCTGGAACCGCCGCCGTTTTGATAAAGATCTTAATCATTATTCAAACTTAGCGGAGCGTTATGGTTACACGCACTCTTGTTTGGCGTTAATCGATTTAGATCATTTCAAGGCCATCAATGATAATCATGGTCATGACCAAGGTGATTCAGCGTTGAAAGAGGTCGCAGAACTGTTGAGAAATAACAGTCGAGACACCGACATCGTCGCGCGAGTAGGCGGAGAAGAGTTCGCTATCTTGATGCCTGAAACCAATTTGGCAGAAGCGTTTGAGGCGATGTATCGACTGAAAGAAGTGATTACCAAAGGGACAACATTGAACCTGACCGTGAGCAGTGGTGTGTCTGAAATACAGGCGCAAGCCGAAGCGACCTATCGCAGTGCAGATAAGGCACTTTACCGCGCTAAAGGTAACGGGCGAAATAGAGTGTGTAGCTCTAGCCCAGGCTGTGCTACTCCAATTGCCCTTGGTTAGATGTAGGCCGTGCTTGGTTAATCAATCGAGCGAAGCCTAAGCCGAGATTGAGCGTTGGTAAATCTTCGGCGTAAGGCCAGACACACGCTTAAATGCACGAGAAAAATGAGAGATGTTGGTGTAACCGAGTTGGCTAGAAATGTAGGTCAGCGTGTGGCCTTCTTCCATCAGCTCGCAAGCTACAGAAAACATCAGGTTCTCTTTGATCTTTCGATAAGTGGTGTTTTCATTCTTGAGTTTGCGTTGGAACGTTCGCACTGAAAAGTTGAGCAGCTCTGCCGCCTCTTCAAGAGAGAGGTCTTGTTCTTTCATGTACGGTTTTAGAAGCTCATAAATACTATCGGTAAAGCTGGTATGCCACTCAATAAGTGTCGGTTTTGTACTGAGGTCTTTAGACGTAAGACGGATTGGGAGTTGTAAGATCTCATCAGGAATCTGCACAGCAGTCGACGAATGATCAACAAACAGTTGGCAGTTACTTGATACCAGTGTTTTGACGACATCGATGTCATGCCCTTGCAAGCGAACTTTAGTCGGTAACCATGGTGATTGCGATAAAATGGTTATTAACTCGATGATATAAATAACAGCGAAAGCTTCGCCCCATTGAAACATAGGGGAGTTGTCTTCCGGGGCTGTCCGGCAAAACCAGTTCTGACCGTGTTCTTGGATAAACTCGACTTTGCTGCCTGGTGAATCATAGGCAAAGATTGAATTGATCTGTTTTAGTGCATCGCCAATGGTTTCGAATTCGGTAAATCGATGCAAGACATTTGGGATGATTCGACGTCGAAATGCCAGTCCAAGAATATCGGTGAACCGTGATACGCCAAGTTGTGCCGACGTGAGATAGATCAAACGCTTAATGGATTCTGACGGCACAAAGTCACTTTCAGATTCGATGAGATCGGGCGGTAAACCGGAATCTTTGAGCAACAGATGTAAATCAAGACCATAGTCAGAAAAAACTTGAACCAGAATTTTAGCGTAGTTCGTTTGAATTACCGGGACTTGGTAGTGACTAGAGGTCATGAGAATACAATCCTGTATATATTGTCGCGTTATTAGACGAGCATATCATTTGCAACGTTTTGTTTACTAAATCTAACCTCATTTACTTGAGTTTTCCATTGCTGGGTTTATTTTTAAAGTATTAATTTTGTTGATGTTAGTTATCTATAAGGGAGTCCCATGTCAGAAGTCGACGGGAATACGCAAGAAGCCAAGGAAGACGTTGGCCAGCAAGAAAACGGAAAAGACAAAGTAAGAAAGGTCACAAACTACTTATTGTTGTTTGTGGCGTTCATGCTGATCTTCAGTGTCATTTCAGACCGCATCATCCCTATTACCGATAATGCTCGTGTTAAAGGCTATATCGTCCCAATCAAGCCTGAGGTGTCGGGTAAAGTACTCGATATTCTTGTTCAACCTAACCAACTCGTTAATCAAGGCGATAAGCTTGCGATTCTCGACGAGTCTGATTACCTCATCGCCGTACAACAAGCCGAGCAAAATTTAGAGATTGCTGGCCAAAATGTCGGCGCGCAAACCGCGAGCATTGCTTCAGCTCAAGCAAAACTCACTTCAGCTATTGTTGAAAGACAAAACACCAAACTGCAAGCCAAGCGTGTTTTAGAGATGTCCGATAAAGGTGTCGTTTCTAAATCAGATGCAGATAAAGCGCGAGCAGCATTAGCGACCTCTCGTGCGGCGGTTGTGAATGCAGAAGCTGACCTTGACCGTGCTAAGAAACAAATGGGTAAAGAAGGCGAAGAAAATAGCCAAGTGAAAGCGGCGTTGCTGGCACTTGAACAAGCTCAATTGAATCTAGAGCGCACCGTGATTACTGCACCGACACAAGGTGGTGTCTCTAACTTTAGCCTGTCTGAAGGTTTCTATGCATCAGCAGGGCAAGCAATCATGACCTTTGTTTCAACCGAAGATATTTGGATTGAAGCTTATTATCGAGAGAACAGCCTAGGTAATGTAACGGTCGGTGATGAAGTTGAAGTGGCGTTAGATTTCGCACCGGGCAAAGTGGTAAAAGGGCGCGTAAGTAGTATCGATTGGGGTGTTGATTGGGGGCAAAATGACCAAGCAGGTAAGCTTGCTCAAGCTAGCCAACAAACGGGTTGGTTGCGCCAAACACAGATGCTTCCTATCACCATTGAATTTGATAATGAAGAAGTGACAGGCATGCTCCGAGTGGGTGGCCAAGCGGATGTGATTGTTTATAGCGGTGATAACTTTGTGTTCAACGCGATAGGCAAGGTATGGATTCGTTTGATTAGCGTATTGTCTTATGTCCGATAAGCCAATTCCTGACCAGCAAACACAGCAACGGATCCTGCGATTTACGGTCGGGGTCACGTTGGCTGTTTTCTTGGCGGCGTGGATAAACTGGCCACTTGCGTTTGTGGCGCCAGTGTTCACAGCTAAGTTCTTAATTGATAAACCAAATCTCCATAAAGAAACGGTCTACGAATTGCTCTTGGCCGTTGTGGTGACAATGGGGTTAGGTTTATTACTGTCGCGAGGAATTACCCATTATCCAATCCCATTGCTGATTTTAGTGGGGTTAATGATGCTGTGGGGTTACTACTTGTTTGTCGACCCCAAATGGAACCTGTTCGCCACCATACTGTTGATTGCGGTCTTGATGTTGCCATTCATGGCGATTGATAACCCTGGCGTTTCAGTCATGCTGGCCTCTGGCTTAGCGACCTCTGGTGTGGTTTCAGTCATGCTTTTTGCGTTAGTGCATGTGTTTTTCCCTGAGCCAAAATCGGCGTTCTCAGGCTTCGCTGCTGCGCCACTCGAAAAGAAACAGCGTTGGTATGCGGCCTTTAGGGCGATGATTATCTCCTATCCAGTGGTGTGCTTTTTCTTTATTTTTCAAATATCTGAAGCTTTACTGACAATGATGTTCATTGCGTTGTTATCGTTGATGATTACGTCAGAGAAGTCGATAAAGTTGAGCGCTTTTTTGGTGATAAGTAACGGTATCGGGGGATTGCTGGCGATTGCTGCTTTTTCAATTCTTTCTATAGTACCCAACATTGTCTTCTATTCTTTGTTTATAGGACTTATTGCCATTCTTATGGCTACCAAGATCTACACGGTTCCCGAAAAAGCACCTATTTTCGCCACTGCATTTAGTACGTTGCTCGTACTGGTTGGTAGCACGTTGATGAGCTCCGGTGACATCGATAGCAACACTCTTATACGCATATTCCAATTAGTGTTAATTGGCATATATATGATTTTGGCTTCTCTATTCCTAGAAACACGGAATTGGAAGTTTCTACAAAATCAGCCTTAATTTTGTCTAACAAGGACGTCTCATGAAGTTAACCGATGATTTTTCAAAACAGGCGATAGACGCTGCCATCAAGATCGCAGCGATTGCCATGCTCGTGTATTGGTGTTTTTCGATTTTGCGCCCATTCATTCTTCTGGTGATATGGGGTGCGATCATTGCGACTGCGTTGTATCCAGTGGCGGTCGCAATTTCAAATAAAACAGGGATGTCGAAAGGTAAAGCCAGTGCATTGCTGAGCTTTATTGGTGTGATTCTTCTATTTATTCCTTTGGCGGCGCTTTCTTCTGGTATCTACACCAGCGCGACTGACCTGATGACAGGGCTTCAAGATGGCACATTGTCATTGCCTAAACCGAAAGAGTCCTTACAAGATATTCCATTCATAGGTGAGAAGGTTTATTCAACCTTGGTTGCCGCCTCCAACAATATTGAAGGCACTTTCATAAAGTATGCGGATGAACTTAAACAGTTTGCGACGAAAGCGGCTTCTGTTCTTGGCTCGTTAGGTGGCGGCTTTATTCAGTTCATCATCTCTACCATCATTGCGGGTGCATTCATGAGTAATGCCGATAAATGCAAAACCGGCGTGACTCACTTAGTGGCGCGTTTAACGGGCGGTAAAGGTGAAGAGTTGGTAGAGCTCTCTAAATCGACCGTGCGAAGCGTTGTGCAAGGTGTGATTGGTGTGGCTGTGATTCAATCCATGATGTCGGCAATCGGTTTGGTGATTGCAGGCGTTCCAGCAGCTGCGTTTTGGGCGCTAGCTGTGCTGCTCATTGCGATAATCCAACTTCCACCGATTCTCGCTCTATTACCGGCGATTATCTACATGTTCAGCGTTGAATCGACACTGGCGGCGAGCTTGTTCTTAGTGTGGTGTATTTTGGTGAGCGGCAGTGACGCTATCTTAAAGCCAGTATTGCTGAGCCGTGGCTCTCACATTCCAATGTTGGTAATTCTATTGGGTGCACTGGGCGGAATGGCGATGTCAGGCATCGTCGGTCTGTTTGTCGGTGCTGTGATACTGAGTTTAAGCTATGAGCTGATGATGGCGTGGCTTGGACTTGAAGAGAAAAACCAACAAGAAACTGAGAAAAAACCTGCAGAGGTCGAGGGAAAATAGATGAAGCCAGTCTCTAAAGACGACAACTTCTACTTCTTATTCTATGCACTGTTGGTGTTGTTTCTTGGTTGCGCGGTGATGCAGCAGTTTTATCCGCAAGGCCAGAAAACAATCCTATTTCTTATCATTATTACGTTGGCGAGTTCAATTGCCGGTATTCATAAAGAGCGAGCCTTGTATCGCTCTTGGTATGGGCTGTTATTGATTACGGCGCTCGTGTCTGGCGTGTTTTCATTTTTGGAAGGCTATAACCTGTCGATAGTGACGCTATCGGCGTTGGCTGTGTTCTTGTTTTCACACATTTACTCGGCGTTGAAGCAGGTGATGAAAGCCAAAACGGTGACACCCAATCACATCATCGGCTCCATCTGTATTTACTTGTTGCTAGGGTTTGCTTGGTCGACCATCTACTTGTTAATTTTAGAGATATTTCCTAATGCCTTTAACGGGTTAGAAGAGCAAGTCTGGCTGACGAACTTGTTTAATGCGATGTACTTTAGCTTTATCACCTTGACTACGGTTGGTTACGGCGACATATCACCAGCTCTGCCTATTGCTCAATTCTTTGTGTTTATGGAATCCATTATCGGCAGCTTTTACTTAGCTATCATGGTGGCGAGTTTGGTGAGCATTCGACTTGCACAGTCTCAGTCCCAATAGAGCATTTACAAATAATAGAGCACATACAAACAAGCCCGGCAATCGCCGGGCTTGTTCTATTTGTGCGCCGAGCATGGCGT